>NZ_JBGVFE010000115.1:0-49656 GCF_045120835.1 Methanobrevibacter sp. | reverse complement strand
AACCGCAGTGATAATCATAGCCAACATTATAGCCATATTTTTCGTTGACTATATCAGCAGTGATTTCACTATCGGTCGCAGCTATAATGCATTAATCATCGTTTTCGCCTTTGGAATAGCAAATTCACTATTATGGCCTATTTTTAGACGGTTTCTAATGAAATTTATTATTTTAACGTTTGGTATTGGATCAATATTTTTAAACTCCCTGATATTTTATATTGCAACCTATTATATTCCAGGGGTTTATGTCGGGTTTTATGGATTTTGGCAGGTTCCAATCGTCATGGCAATAGCCACAACATTTACAACAAACATTACAAACACGAACTACTTCAATTCATACATTAAAAGCATCCTGAAGCATGCATTGAAAAGAAAAACCCCGCATAAAAAACAATACCCTGGAGTCATAATGCTTGAAATCGATGGATTGTCATACACTACATTGAAAAAGGCAATTTCTAAAGGCATTATGCCAACGATGCAAAACTGGTTAGAAAGCAACACCCATACCCTAATGCAGTGGGAAACTGATCTCTCCTCACAGACAGGAGCAAGCCAGGCAGGAATATTGCACGGAAACAACAAAGATATTGTGGCCTACAGATGGGTTGAAAAGGAAAATGACAACAACATAATAGTTTCGGGCAAATTGTCTCATTCCCCTCAAATTGAAAAGAGAATAAGCAATGGGGAAGGCCTGCTTGTCAATGGAATAAGCATTGCAAATATGTTTTCAGGAGACAGTAAATTATCCGCCCTGACATCCTCCAAATTTGCACTAATGAGCAGGAACAAAACCCTGCATACCGTGTTTCTGGATTCCTATAACTTTCAGAGAATATTTATTCTCTTTTTATGGGATATCCTAGTTGAGTTCAAATCCCAGCTTATGCATGACATAAAAAATATACAGCCCCGAATTAGAAGAACACCGATTTATGCAGCCGTAAGGGCCGGCGCAAATGTAGTTTTAAGAGAGGCTACAACTGAAATACTAACCGGTGAAATACTAACTGGCGAAATTGATACCGCCTATGCAACCTATATGGGCTATGATGAAGTGGCTCACCATTCAGGGGTTGAAGATGATGATGTTTGGAACATCCTAAAGCAGATTGACATTCAATTTTCCAGACTTCTCTCAGCAATAGAGATGAGCGACAGAGATTATAAGTTGGTTATCCTGTCAGATCACGGTCAGAGCAATGGCGCCACCTTTAAACAGAGATATGGAATAACATTGGGAAATTATGTTCGTGGATTGCTTCCAAAGGACCTGAAGATGTTTAAAAACGAGTACAACATTGACCACTTCAGAGATGCGGTATTAAGTGAAAATAAGCAACTGCAAAACATAAAGGAGCATGTTGAAAACATTCGGGACGACCTGTTTGATGAAAACGGACCCATTGAAAATCTGAAAAAAGGAATCGAAGAAAAAAAGCCTAAAATAATTATTGAAAACGAACAATACCAAAATTTACGGGACAGATATTCCAATAGCCTGGATTATATTACCAATTACCAAACCATTCCTAAAAACAGTGAAAAAGCCAGAGATTCCGAACTGATTGTTTTGGGCTCAGGAAATATGGGATTAATATATCTGACCCAATGGAGACAACGTCTGACCTATGAAGAACTGGTGATGCTGTTTCCTGATTTAATTCCAGGCCTTGTAAACCATTCAGGAATTGGATTTCTGATGGTCAATTCAATAAGTAACGGAGGAATGGTGATTGGACAGAATGGAATCTATTATCTGGACAATGATGAAGTGGTTGGCGAAAACCCACTTGAAGGATTTGGAAAGAACGCTGCAAAACACCTTAAAAGACAAAATTCATTTAAAAATATGCCCGACATACTGGTCAACAGTTTTTATGATGAAAAAAATGATGAAGTCTGCGCTTTTGAAGAGTTGATTGGAAGTCATGGCGGCCTTGGAGGCAATCAAAACAAAGCGTTTATTCTATATCCTCAAGAATGGAAAAATCCCGGGGAGATAACAAGCGCTGAAGAAATCTATAAATTTCTAAAAAGGGAAATAATTAATCTGAATGATTCCTAACGATTTAATGAACGAAAATTTAAATAATATCTTAATCAATTTTTAACTATAAGTCAATTGGAAACATAAAAAACTGATGATTAAAATGACCGGTAAAATCTATATTATAGGAATTGGGCCTGGCTCAAGCGAATATCTAACAAAAAAGGCAATCGATACTGTCAAAATGAGTGATTACACAGTTGGAAGCACACGTGCCATTGAACTGTTTTCTGACGTGCAGAATACCATACCTTTCAATGTCAAGGAATTATTAGATACATTAGAAAAAGGGGTTCAGCTTGCAGTTGACGGAAATACCGTTTCAATATTGTCAACCGGAGACCCTGGTTTTTCAGGCGTTTTAAATACGGTTTTGAGAATTTCAGATGAGAAAAATTTTTCAAAAGACAACATTGAGGTAATTCCCGGAATCAGTTCCCTTCAGCTTGCAGCCGCAAAATGCCACATCCAATGGGACAATGCCAATGTAATGACATTTCATGGCAGGGAAAATATAGAAGACATCCTACCAGTTATAAATAATGGAAAAATAACCATTGCTCTTCCATCCAGAAAAGTTAAAGACATGGCACAGTTTTTACTTGACAACGGCGTTGAAAAAGACCGCAAAGTCACAGTCTGTGAACGCCTAAGTTACCCGGACGAGAAAATTGTTGAAGCCAGTATGGATGAAATTGCCAACAGCGAATTCACTTATATGTGTATAATTTTAATATATCCTCAGAATTGATGTTAAAAATTCATTTTAAAAGTCTTTTACTATTTAATTTTAAAATTAAAGTTTATATGTTCTAGATATCATACTTTAAACGTCGATTAGACAAAAAAATTGACAAAAGGTAGATATTATGAACACGAAAATAAACACCATATGTTTCATTATTCTGCTATTTCTACTGCTTGGAGTTAGCTCGGCAGCCAAAAATGATAATGAAACATTAAAACAAACAATAGAACAACCTGAAGATGATATTTACCAAGTTGGTCTTGAAAACCAGGACCAACTTGAGCTGAGCAGTGAAAATACCAAAACCCTTAAGAAAAGCATCACTGCAAACGATATGCTTCACGCCAAAAGTAAACTGGAAGAAAATGTCTTGGAAAGTGTGACAAAGGAAAAAGCTAAAGTGAGCATTAAGGCGCCAGATGTGAAAATGCATTATAAAGACGGAAGCAAGTTTACCGTAACACTTAAGGATGAAAACAAAAAAGCAATGAAAAAGGCAAAAGTGAAAATTGCAATTGATGGGAAAACCTATACAAAAACAACGGATTCCAACGGCAAGGCATCCATAAATCTCAATTTGAAGAGTGGAAAATATAGCGTAATAACCACTTTTGATGGAACAAGCAAATATAAAAAAGCAAGCGAAAAAAGTACGGTAAGCATCAAAAGCACCATAAAATGCAATGACTTTACAAAGTACTATAAAAACCGAGCGGCCTACTACAGCACATTTTACGATCAAAAGGGAAAGCTTCTAAAGGATACTTCTGTAAAATTCAAACTGAATGGCAAAACCTATAGCGTTAAAACAAACAAGAAAGGTGTCGGCAAATTAGATATTAACCTGATGCCCGGAACATATGCCGTTTCATCAGTGAACTCAAAAACGACAGAAAGCATAACGAAAACGATTACGATTAAAACGATTCTTGAAACTGCGGATATGGTTATGGACGAAAGTGACGGAAGCAGATTTAGCGTAAAGGTTCTAAACAGCAATGGAAAACTTTCACCCAACAAAAAAGTGACCTTTAAAGTCAATGGAAAAACATATACTGCAACAAGCAATTCCAATGGAATCGCAACGCTGGCGATTGATTTGGCCGCAGGGAAATATTCCATTATCACCGAATATGAAGGATTGAAGAATACTAACCAGATTAGCGTAAAGGAAGGAATCAAACATAGTCCATTCAGCCATATCCTATCTATTCCAAGCTATGTTAATGTGACCTATCCCTATGTCTTTCATAATTCTGCATATGCCTTAAAAACCGGTTTTGACGGAATTATACAGATGCCGAAAAATGAACTGTTTACAGTCCAGATCAGCGAAACAAAATCATATCAGTTCTCTCAGGCAGTGATTCCCGGAGTTTCCACAACAGTTATTGGGTATAAAACCCATCTAATTCCATTTGATGGAAGTGCAATAAAAAGCGACTACAATAAAGACAATCTGAAAGGAAACGGAATTCTGATTTATTCAACTGCCGATTATACGAACATTGAATTCAGAAATACCGCCGAAAGCAACAACGATATGTTTGGAATGTATATTGACAAGGGTTTCGGCAATAGCGAAACAGTAACATATCTGCAAAACAATAAAATAAAGGCCAAAATAAACTTTTATACTGTGAATTATGACGAAATGGGTTTGAAATACAATCTGGGAAAATATCATTCAAAATCAATCTATGACTTTAATTACAAAAGCTATGAGGACCTGATTGGAGAAAATGTTCACTTCATTAGGTTTGCAAATACCGGTGAAGAGGTGACATTCAATTACTTTGGAAACGCAATAGTAGGCCATAATTCAAAAGAAGATATACAAACCAGATTTATAATAAACGGCAAAGAGGAACTTGAAAAAAGAGAAACGATAAGCTATGGTCTTGGAGAAAAGTATCGAAGCACGCTAGGTTTTGAAGTCCTTCAGAGCTATGCAATAATCAATGAAAAAATCAGCCAAAAAATTGTCGATGCCTGGATTTCAAAAAGTTCCGGATATCTAAACAAGTTCGGGATTATGAATGTCTATGGAATGTTTTTAACATCTCTCAGTACCGCCTGGATGGCCGATGAACTTGCAAATGCCTATTCAAAAGAATACGGAGTAACCTGGCAGAGAACACAAACTGCAACAATATTGGGTGGAATTAACTTGGATAAGACATATCTTCATGTTCTAAATGCGGATATGGGAATGGAAGTTAACGGAAATGATAAAATGAACGTAGCATTATTCAAACTAATCAATTCGCTAAGTCTGCCAGAATTAGAAAAAATCGCTCTCAATCCCATAAGCAAACGTTTCGGATACAATATTACTGGGGTTTTAGATGACCTTTTCAAAGAACATTACAGCTACAGCTTAATATTTTCCGGGGACTCGGCATTAATCCAAATGGAAAATTCCAATACGAGCATTATCATAAATCAAAATAGCGGCGTGGCAAATGTCATTATGAAAGATGATGATTTCTTCTATAAGGGCGCTTCAATCAATACCATCAATGACTGCTGTTCATGCAACGAATTGGGGCAGGACAGCATTAATCAGCTGCTTGATGATGCATTCAGATATTTTATTGCAAATCCCCTGACATATCCCTATCTAAAAGACATCGGATATGAACTCGGATTGCTGGCGCACAAATCCGTTCCATACATTCTGGGATTGAGCGGAGTTGCAGTCAGGGGCCTTACCGGATTTACCTACGGTCTTTTCGGATTCATAATCAAATTGCAGGATGTAGGGTCAACATACCGAGTTCAGCAAGACCAAAAAGAATGGTACAGGCTTATGGACACATATACGTTTACCCGATCAGGATTATTCCAGCAAAAAAAGGTATACAATATTCCAAACAGCAATGGAGGCTATGACTATATAGAATCTCCAATCAAAAGTGATTTTTCACTGGATAGGGAGAATACGGTATATATAAGTAAGGGCAATGTCAAAAAATTAACCAAAAATGAGACATATAAGTATTTCAGCGACGACTACTATTCGCCATATGCTATGCCTCCAAAATACTGGAACAGGAATTAATCGAACGCTAAGTTAAAATAATTAAATTTATTTTAACTTATTTTTAAGGAGCGAATATTATGGATAAAAATGAAATGATATTTTTCTCAATAGCCATACTGGCATATATAGTCTGTGCATTTACGTTGAATCTGCCGATATTCATACACATACTGTTTGTAGCATTGATTCTAATAATTGCAGTCATTGCAATATTTGCAAAATTTCAAAAAAGGTATGAAAATGAAGTTATAATAAATATCACAACGATACTGCTAATAATATTCTCAATAGTTTATTTCATTAGCATATTTTTCGAATCATTCTATAAAAAGATATTACTACTTGATTCAACATGGATTTTGCTGGTTATTTTCCTACTGATAATAGTGAGATGGTTTTTTGGAAAAAATAAGAATGAATAAAAGTTAATAATTTTTAACTTTTATTTTTATAACTGAATGGCCTCCTGAACTACCTCATCGTTGTCCTCATCATCATATAGGATGTGAGCCAATTTTAATAGCTTTTCCTGACCTTTGACTTCGTCCTTAAACAAAGGCACTTCAGCTATTTGCTGGTCAGGGAATTTTTGATCAATCAAAGCCAATCTTTTTTGTTGCAGCTTATGCCTTGAATGGCAGAACTCGCAATCACAGATATCCGGCATTACCTGATTTACAATCACACTGTCAACGGTAATATCATATTTGCCAAGTGCTTCCAAGGCCCTTTCAGATTCATAAATTGACATCTCCTCAGGAATCACAACCATCTTGAAGGTTGTTCTGTCAGGATCGGACAATACCTCTTTTGCCTTGTCGATTTGTTCCTTGGTTCTTTTCAAATCTTCACTTGTTTGCGGATTGTCGACTTCATCCATAAAAGGCATGATTTTTCTAAGGGCATTTGTTGCAGAACCCAATTTGGCCTTAAGCATCATCATTTTTCCTACCCAGGAATCCATGACTTCCGGAAATGACAACAACCTTAATGTGTGTCCTGTCGGTGCGGTATCAAATACCACGACATCATACTCCTCAGAGTTCATAACTCCCATAAACAGTTCAAAAGCGGCGGCCTCATCAGCTCCAGGTGAAGCTGATGCCATGTCGAGTTGGTCTGATAGGAAATCCATGCCTAAAAGTCCACCTTCATCATCTGGATTTGCGGCTTTTTGTGCTTCCAGCTGTGCCTGCTTTTGAGCCATTGCAACATCTGGATCGATTTCAACCGCAAACAAATTGGTCTTAATCTCACGAGGATAATTTCCAATAGGTACTTCTAAAGAGTCAGATAATGAGTGTGCAGGGTCAGTTGATACAATCAATGTTTTTTTACCCTGTTCAGCTAACCATAATGCGGTTGCTGATGATACTGAAGTTTTTCCAACTCCCCCTTTTCCACCTACAAAAATGAATGTTGTTTTATCTTTGTTGAATTTGAAATAATCTTTAAATGCCAAGTAAATTACCTCCTAAAAATATAGTTACTTTTAGTGTATTCTTAATTCCATATACTTACCTTTCATGTGCTTTTTGCCAAGTGAAGTTATGAAATTTGTAAGTATATTATTTTACTTAAAATTACTTTTTGTTAGTAAATGATATTTAATGTTTTTTAATATATAAAGTTAGCTATAATATTCATTTAATGAAGATTCATATTAATTAATATGTTAAATTCACATAATTTCAACATTACTTATTATGCATTTCTTCATTATTCCCCTTTTAAAAAATCTTTCACAATCCAATGCTGCATCCCCACTAACAATATCATTTTCAACAGCTTAGTTAAAATCATAGAACGGCAATAAGTTCTATATCCAAACTTTCAATATACCCATCACGAATTTCTTCATAGCATCTGAAAATGACTTTTCGCAAATAAGTTCTACATCTCCCATATACTATAACATTATTAATTAAAAACTACATAATAATTACTGTATAAATGATTTTATAGGATAGTGAAAATATAAGCGAAATTCCAAAATTAGACTTAGAAAAAACAGAATCGGACATTATAGATTTCATTCAAGCCAAAGTCAATGAAGCTAAATGTGATGGAATTGTTGTTGGTTTAAGTGGAGGAATTGACTCAACTCTAATAGCCTATCTGGCCTGCAAAGCACTGGGCAAAGACAACGTGTTCGGAGCAATAATGCCTTCAACTACAACCCCAACAGAAGACAAAATTCATGGAATCGAAATAGCACAAATCCTTGGAATCGATTATAAAGAAATTGGCATTGACAGCATCTTAAATGAATTCCTATCCCTGACACAGCTCGAAGAAGATTCCCTTGCAATCGGAAATTTGAAAGCCAGAATTCGTATGTCAATCATTTATTATTACGCAAACGCTAAAAATTACCTTGTCTGTGGTACTGGCAATAAAAGCGAAATTTTAATTGGTTACTTTACAAAATACGGAGACGGTGCATGTGATATGGAACCTATTGGAGATTTGTATAAAACCGATGTCTTTAAATTAAGTGAATATCTCAATATCCCAAAGGAAGTCCTCACAAAACCTCCAAGAGCTGGCCTATGGGCCAATCAGACTGATGAAGATGAAATTGGAATGAGTTATGAACTTCTTGACCAAATTTTATATCTCTATACTGAAAAAGATATGAAAAATACACAAATAGCTGAAAAATTAGACATTTCAGCCGATGACATTGACATGATTATAAATAAGATTAACAGGAGCAGACATAAAAGTAAAGTTCCCGAAAGTCCTCAAAAAACAATAATGTAATGGTGATTTAGTGAGCGAAAATATAGAAAAGAAATGGCAGAAAAAATGGGCAGATGCAAAATTATTTGAATCAAACCCGGATGAAAGAGAAAAATTATTCCTTACAGTGGCTTTTCCATACCCAAGTGGAGCAATGCACATTGGACACGGTCGTACATATACCGTTCCAGATGTTTATGCCAGATTTAAAAGAATGGAAGGATACAATGTATTATTCCCAATGGCATGGCACGTAACCGGTGCACCGGTAATTGGAATAGCCGACAGGATTAAAAGAAAAGACCCTTGGACACTGGATTTGTATGAAAGGGTTCATGGAGTTCCAAAAGAAACCTTGCCAAAATTGGAAGACCCTGAATACATCGTAAAATACTTCTCAACAGAATATCATGAAGTTATGGAAGAAATGGGATATTCTATTGATTGGAGACGCGAATTCAGAACAATTGATCCTACTTACAAAAAATTCATAGAATGGCAAATAACCACACTGCACGAAATGGGATTGGTGGAAAGAGGAGAACATCCTGTAAAGTACTGTCCAAACTGTGACAACCCTGTTGGAGACCATGACTTGCTTGAAGGTGAAGGAGTGGGCGTTAATGAACTAACCCTTTTGAAATTCAAAATTGATGACAAGATTCTTGTAACAGCTACACTCAGACCTGAAACAATCGTTGGAGCAACAAATATCTGGCTAAATCCCGATGTCGAATATGTCCTTGCCAATGCCGAAGGTGAAAACTGGGTCATTACAAAAGAAGCTCACTACAACCTGTCAAACCAGATTAAAGACTTAGAAATCATATCCGAAATCGACCCTAATGATTTGATTGGTAAAATGGCAACAAATCCTTTCACCGGCGATGAAATACCAATTTTCCCGGCAAGCTTTGTTAGCGCATCCTACGGAAGCGGTGTCGTATTTTCCGAACCTGCTGATGCACCGGCAGACTATATCGCACTTCAGGATTTAAAGAATAACGCTGAGATAATCGCAAAGTACGGTCTTGAAGGAATCGTTGAAAATGTGGAACCGATTCCAGTTTGTACCCTTAAAGGATATGGAGAAATTCCGGCTGCAGACATTATTGAACGCCTAGGAATTACCGACCAGAACGACGAAAAGCTACATGAAGCCACAAATGAACTGTACAAACAGCAGCACAGCAAAGGTAAAATCATCGACTCCATTCCTGATTTTGGCGGAATGAAAGTTAGATTTGCCCGTGAAGAGCTAAAAGAAAAGCTAATCAATGAAAACATGGCTACAATCATGTATGACTTTGCCGAAAGGCCTGTTGTGTGCAGATGCGGAAACAACTGTGTAGTCAAGATTATGGATGACCAGTGGTTCATGAAATACGGTAATGAGGACTGGACTGAAAAAACATTAAAGGTCCTTGAAGGAGAAACAATCATTCCAAAAGAACTTAAAAGCAATTTTGAATACTACATTAACTGGTTGGATGACTGGGCATGTTCCAGAAAGGTAGGTCTTGGAACCAGACTTCCTTGGGATAACCAATGGTTAATTGAACCTTTAACCGATTCCACAATTTATATGTCCTACTATACAATTGCCAAATACCTAAGGGACATGAATCCTGATGACTTGAATCTCGCTTTCTTTGATAAGGTTCTTTTAAACAAGGATTCAGGAGAAATTACCGTACCGGATGAGAAAGTTAAAGAGATTCAAGATGAATTCAACTACTGGTACCCATTGGATTGGAGACTGTCTGCAAAGGATCTGGTAGGTAACCACCTGAGCTTTTTGATGTTTACACACAGCGCAATTTATCCTGAAGAAAAATGGCCAAGAGGAACCGTAGTATTTGGAATGGGCCTTTTGGAAGGAAACAAAATGTCCTCATCAAAAGGTAACGTGATTCTGCTTAAGGACGCCATCAATGATTATACCGCCGATGTTGTGAGATTATTCCTTATGGCTTCCGCCGAACCATGGCAAGACTTTGACTGGAGAGAAAAAGAAGTGCTTGGTACCAAAAGAAGACTTGAATGGTTCAGGGAATTTGCAGCCAGAATCGAGGAAATAAAAGGCTCAAAACTAGACTTGAGCAACATTGAAGAAGTTGAATTGACCCGTACAATCGACTTGTGGATGATGAGTCAGCTTAACCAACACATCAAAAAGTCAACTGAAGCTCTGGAAGTCTTCCAGACAAGGCAGGCTCTACAGAATTCACTTTTCCTGCTTAAGAAAGATGTTGACCACTACCTATACAGAGTTAAACATTTGCTTGACTCACAAGACCCTGCGGTCATCTATGTTTTATCAACAGTGCTGGAAAATTGGATAAGACTTCTTGCACCGTTTACTCCACATACTTCAGAGGAATTATGGAGCGAATATGGTGGAGAAGGCTTTGTCAGTCAGGCATCATGGCCTGAAGCCGATGACAGCTTTGTAAGTCCTGAAATTGAAAAGTCAGAGGAACTGGTTGAAAACATCATTAAAGATATTGCCCACATCAAGCAGATGGTGGGAGATGAAGTGGAAAAAGTCCACATCTACCTTGCTCCTGACTGGAAATGGGATCTATACAAGATAGCGGATGAAGTGGGAAAACCTGACATCGGCCAGATTATGGGAAGAGCTATCGGCGCCAACATATATGACGACAAAAAAGAAATAGCGATGGTAGCCAAAAAAATCGGTAAGGAAATAACCAAAACAAGATATATCGGTAAAATTAACGAGGAAGAAATTCTAACCGATGCGCTTGACTACATCAAGCAGGAATGTGGAAACGAAGTAGTCATCCATACTGACGATTCCTACGATCCGCAAAATAAGGCCAAAAATGCAATGCCTTACAAACCGGCATTGTTTATGGAATGATTTTAGTAGATGATTATCCATCTACACCCTTTTCTTTTTTTGCATTAATTTAACTAAAACAAATCCTCAATGAAATATTGTTTAACGTCATCAGCATAATAATGTCCCGAAACAGCCAGCTTGTATTCCCCTAAATCAAACAGAGTGAATTTCAGATTATTTTCATCATCTTTAAGATATATTTCATCACCGATGACGATTTCAAAATCCTCTAATTTTAAATTAAATCCCAAACCGGTGTACTTCATGTAACTTTCCTTTAAAACCCAGTAATTGAAAAATTCATCGGCAGGATCGGTTGAATTCATTATGCTTTCATATTCCCCCGCAAAGAAGTAATGTTTGGCTATGTTTAAATCGATTGCAGAGTCGATTAATTCTATGTCAACACCAACTTCCCTATCGGAAATTGCACATGCAACAAATTTATTTGAATGACTTAAATTGAAATAAATATCCTCATGATTAGATATGTATGCCTTGCCATATTTTCCAAATTTAAAATGAGGTTCAGTGATATTTTCTTCAAAGAGCAATTTCATTAAAAGCAAATAAGCCCCGGCACTGAGACGCTTATCCCTGTCGAACATGAACCTGTCTACCTTATGCTTTCTACTTTCACACAGCAATCCATAGGAAGCATCCAAATCTAAGTTTTCAACATCAACATAAGCTAATTTAATCATGTTTAATCCTTAAATACACTAAAGTCATATCATCAAACTGTTCGGAATTTCCAACGAATGAAGCAATGTCATCCAACAGAGGCGCTATAGGATCCTCATCGCTTCTGAAACTGTTGAAGAATTTTTTAAGATTATCTTCCCCATACATTTCATTGTCAGCATTATTTGCATCAGTTATTCCATCAGTATATGCTATAATTTCATCTGTTAAAAGAAGCTCTTCTTTTTTGAATTCAAAGTCTTCCATAATGCCCAATACAATCCCTTCATCAACTTTCAAATATTCAAATCCATCCTTTTGCAAAAGCAATGGAGGATTGTGACCGGCATTTGAAAAAGTTAATGTTTGTGTAGCCCTATTATAGATTCCAAGCCATAATGTAATAAACATGACCTCGGAATTATTTTCACATAACTGATTGTTCAAGGCATGCAATATTCTGGAGGGATCGGATTCATGTTTCAGCAATTGCTTTATGATTGACTGCGTAATGACTGCAAGAAGTGCCGCAGGAACACCTTTGCCTGATGCATCTCCAATTACTATAGCCAGATTATTCTCATCCAACTCATAATAATCAAAGAAGTCTCCTCCAACCTCTTTTGCAGGCTGAGAATATCCGCCAACCTTAAAGTACTCATTATCAATGGCCTGTGTCGGAAGGTTGGCCTGCTGAATTTTGGTGGCAATATCCAATTCCGCCATGATTCTATGTCTTTCACCTTCGATTTCATTGATGTTTTCAATGTAATTATTATTGTGATTAATTAAATTGGTGTAGCTTCTAGCAAGAGTTCCTATCTCATCATTGTCTTCCAGATACTTGGAATAAACCTCAAGCAATCCTTCAGCTTCGATCTTTTGATTTTCATGAATGAAGTTTTCAATTCTAGAAAATGAAGTGATTGGATTGATAACCTTTCTTTCGATGTATCTTAAAACCGAAATTGCAGGAATGGTAAATATCAGCAGGAAAATATCCATAACCACCAGCATTGATATTGAAATATCCTGAGAGGTTAACGGCGAAAGATTGTCTATAGCCTCAATTAAAATCGGATCTGATGCAATTAAACATACAAAAACAACCAAAATTAAAAACACCATCAGAAATCTATTCATGATTGACTCTGAAATTGAATCTAAAGGCGATTTTGAAATGTCCGATGCAAAAGGCTTTGTCAAATATGCATACATCAGCACCAGAATAGCCACTAATTTCAAAATCACGAAAATCGTATTATCAAAAATAAAATCACTAATCAAATCTATAAAAATTAAAACAATCAGCGAAATCCCTAAAGCCGAATATAACTTTTTATTAAATTGTTTGTTTGATTTTTCAGGAATGTGAAAAAAGTCAAATCTTTTAGAAAGCCATATTCCAATTATTCCAAAGATAAATGAAGAATTGATAAAGTTTATGAAATAGCCAAAATCAATAGCTGTACCAAGGGAAATGGTGCTCAGATTTAATAAATGGAGCAAGTTTTCATGCAATATTGAATATAATGCAGCGCATATGAGTATAATTCCAAAGAACAAAACGACATTGTAAGTATTGTCTAATCCAGGTCGTGTAACCGGAATATTGTCACTGAATTTTTGATACCATAACTTGTAAGCCAAATAAGAAATTCCAAACCCTACTACAGCGGATACGGATGCGACTGCAAAACCATATCCCCTGATCATATCACATAAGAAATTGGCCAGCACAGAGCCTGCAGCACCATACGGCCCAAGCAATACTCCTGAAATCAGCAGCACTCCAACATGAGGAGAGTATCCCAAGCCGAAATTCTTTCCAATGGATAAATAGTAGATACCCAAATTAAAAACAAGCATTAAAACAAATGGTATCAAAACTTTTTTTAGTTTATACTTCATGGTCTATACTCCATTTTTAATGATTTTCAGATGATTTTCACCATTTACATAATCATAAGAAATGTCATCAGCTATTTTCTTTGTTAAAAGAATTCCCAATCCCCCAATTTGAGCATCTTCAATATTGTCAGGGAGTTTAGCATCTTCTTTTTGTAAAGGATTGAATTCAATGCCGTTGTCAATGAATTCAACTGTCAATGTCTGATTTTCATATTCGGCAACCACATTAACAAAATCGCCATTGGAATAACTGACGATGTTTACAAAAACCTCTTCAATGATCAAATCCAGTTGAAAATCATTTTTTGAAATAATCCCATGAATAAAATCATTTAATTTATATAATTCATTAATATCCATGTCTAAATTTATTGAATTCATTCTATCCTTAAAATTTTATCGAAACCGGACATTCTAAAAATTTCTTTTACCGAATCATTAACGTTTTTAATGGTCATTGGAATGTCATCCTGCTCCAATTTCTTTTGGGTTGCAATTAGAACTCTCAGACCTGCACTTGAAATGTATTCCAAATTGGTAAAATCTAAAATCCATGAGTTAAAATTTCCGATTTCATCGTCAATCTCTTTTTTTAACTTTTGAGAAGTGATTGTGTCAACACGTCCTTCAACAGCAAGTGTCAACACATCTTCATTTGAACTTTTAATGACATTCATCCCAATCACTGTATTATATTTTGTTTAAATTCATTTTAAAACTTATAGCTCAAAAATGGAAACTTTCATAGCTTCCTTGCAAACACAAGATACCCGCTGTGGCCGACCATACGTGTCTTTGGTCTTACTCCCTGAGGTCTGACCTCAAGGCCACGCTCCAACGTCTCAATAATATCAATATCATAGAAGCCTAACTTTTTGGCAACTCTGTAAGCTGTTTCTGCCTGGTCGATGTAAGGCGCATATACGCAAAGCCATCCCCCGACATTTAAAGACTCCATTACCTCTTCAAATATCTCATATGGTTTCGGCAAGTCCAAAAAGATCAAATCAATATCGTCCTCATCGATTCCGTCCTTGATGTTCTGGTTTTTGACGTGAATGTTTGTGATTCCAAATCTGTCAATGTTGCTTTTGGCAACCTCGGCAAAGTCCTCCCGGATTTCATAGGTGAAGACTTCACCTTCAGGACCCACCACATTTCCAAAATTGAGTGCAATCGCACCGGCACCCGTTCCGGCATCAACTACACGGGATCCCGCTCCCAAACCGGAATGGGCAAGAACCTGTCCGATATCCTTTTTGATGAGAATTGAACAACGCCTATCCATTATGTCAATGAAATCATTGATGTTGGGTTTCATGATTTTAAACGTATGGTCCAAATGGCTTTTGACCTCATCCCCAATTTCGGCCCCATCCAACACGTCGGCCTTTATTATTCCCAAATCACTTTGAAATTCCTCACCGGGCTTCAGGACATACTTCTTGCCACGTTCATCCAAAATCATCTTCATGATTCTAACTCCGCCAATCTTTTGACCCTCTTAAGTGAATCGGGATGGGTAGAAAATATTTCCATAAGACCTTTCTTTGCAGAAATTTTAACGTCAGCATTTGCAAGCCTCCTTAACTCCTCTGAAGATATTTTTCCATCCCCATCAAAGTCGATTTGCTTGAAATCTGTAACGTCATGTTTTGCATTGTTGATGTCATTTACAAAGAATGCACGATTGGTGTTTAAATCCTTGATTGTATCATCGCTGCATCTTGCGGCGCCGTAGCTCAGCTTGTATAATGCTGATACCAATGCCTCCGGACGGTTTCCGAACTCTACACTAGCCTCATCCGCATAGTATTCGCGTGTTCTTGAAATGAACAGTACAAGCAATTGGCCAACAAGGTAGAATAGATAACCTAAAAGGCCGATGATGATGCCTCCGCCGTTTCTGCTGTCGCCTGAAAACATGAATGATATGGCAATATAATAGCAGATCATAGGAATGACACTAACAGCGGCAGTAACGATCATGTCATTGTGTTTTATATGACCCATTTCATGTCCGATTACCGCCCTTAGCTCATCACGGTCAAGCAATCCCAATATCGGACGGGTGATTGCAATGTGTCCGCTTCTGCTGGACCTTCCATATGCAAATGCATTCGGAATGTTTATTTCAGACAATCCTATTTCTGGCTTTGAAATTCCTGCCTCATCGGCCAATTCCTGAACCATCTGATGAATATGAGGTGCTTCCGCTTCAGATAATGGCCTTACGTTCATTGAACGTTTAACCAAACTTGGCCCATACCAATACTGTAAAAATACGATTACTAAACTTACCCCACAGTACAGTTTCCAACTGCTAATTCCCAAATACCATCCTACAAGAGCTATAAGGAAATAAATAATCGAAAACATCAATACTGAAGTCAGTATCATTCTTAATTTAAGTCTCCATGTGCCTCTCATTTTTAACACCAAACTTTTGTAAACATTAGTTATCAAATGCTCACTTTAATTATATATTAATTAGACTTCATATATTAAAAAAGTTAAGCAAAAAATAATTTAACTACAAGATACATAAATCTTACTATAATTAAATGGTGATTAAATGAGCGGACCATGGGTAGAAAAATATAGACCACAAAAATTAGAGGACATCGTAGGACAAAAGCAAATCGTAGCAAGACTTGAAAAATATGTAGGCGAAGAGAGCATGCCCAACTTAATGTTTACAGGTCCTGCGGGTGTCGGTAAAACAACCACAGCATTAGCTCTGGTAAAATCCATTCTAGGGGAATACTGGAGACAAAACTTTTTGGAATTGAACGCATCCGATGCAAGAGGAATCGATACAGTAAGGGACCGCATCAAAAATTTCTGCAGACTCAAGCCTGTCGGCGCTCCATTCAGAATAATCTTTCTGGATGAAGTGGACAACATGACAAAGGATGCTCAGCATGCACTAAGACGTGAAATGGAAATGTATACCAAAACCGCTTCATTTATACTCTCATGTAATTACTCATCAAAAATCATAGACCCTATACAGTCAAGATGTGCAATATTCAGATTCGCTCCAATAAAAGGCGAGGAGATTAAGGAACGTCTGAAATTCATCTGTGAAAATGAAGGATTCGAATTCAAAGATGAAGGACTGGACAGCATAGTGTACTTCGCTGAAGGAGATATGAGAAAGGCCGTAAACGTATTGCAGGCAGCGGCTTCAGAAGGAGAAGCGATTACCGAAGACAGCGTTTATGAAGTAGTATCCAAAGCAAAGCCACAGGATATCGGAAAAATGATAAACAGTGCATTGATGGGTGACTTCATGACCGCCCGTAACATTCTAAGGGAAACCATGGTATTGCAGGGAACAAGCGGAGAGGACATGGTTACTCAAATATATCAGGATGTTTCAAAAAGAGTGCTTGACGGAAAGATGGATGCCAGCATTTACATGAATCTAATAGAAGCGATAGCAGAGTGCGACTTCAGGATAAGAGAAGGAGCCAATCCAAGAATACAACTAGAAGCTTTACTTACTCAATTCTTATAGGGTATTTAAATGTTATGGACTGACAAATACCGGCCACAGGAACTCTCCCAAGTGGTAGGTAACAAAAAAGAGATAAAAATAATCCAGGAATGGGTTAAAAACTGGAAGGAAGGCAATCCTCAGATACCATTGCTTTTGGTAGGTCCACCAGGCATTGGAAAAACTACACTTGCATTAATTATAGCCAGGGAATTTTCCGAATACATCGAGTTAAACGCCAGTGACAAGCGTTCACAGGATGCGATTAAAACCACAATCGGAGAGTCATCCTCCTCAATGTCACTGTTTGGTGACGAATACAAACTGATAATTCTTGATGAAGTGGACGGTATCCATGGAACCAACGACAGAGGTGGCGTAAAGGCAATCGGTGAGATAATCAAGAATTCCCATCACCCTATGATTTTAACAGCAAACGACTTTTACTCAAAGCGTCTGCAGTCAATCAAGCCGAAATGCCAGGTCATAAAAATGAAAAAGTCCCGATGGAATTCTATTTCAGCACTGCTTAGAAAAATAGCGAAAGCTGAAGGGGTTGAAGTTGAACCTGCCGCATTAAAGGAGATTGCAACAAAATCACAGGGCGATGTCAGATCAGCCATCAACACCCTGCAGGCCCTTGCAGACAAGGACCATACATTAGATGTAAGCGATTTGGAGAATATGAAAACAAAGGACACCAGATCAGACATATTCAATGCAATAACAGGTGTTCTTAAAAGCAAAACTCCTGCACACGTGAAGGAAGCCCTATGGGTTGAAGAAGATCCAACACTTGTTATGGAATACATTGCCGAGAACATTCCAAGGGAATATAAAGACAAAAATGAAATCAAAAAGGCTTATGAAAACATTTCAAAAGCTGACTTGTACTTCGGAAGAGCTCAAAGCAGCCGAAATTACGGTTACTGGAAATATGCAACAGATTTCATGGGTATTGGAGTCAGCAATTCCAAAAAGGAGACCTATAAAAAGTTCACAAAAATCCAAACTCCAACAATCTTCGGCCTAATGGGCAGAAACCGTGGCAAAAGGAACTTGAGAGATGCAATTGCCGAAAAAATGTCTGAAAAGATGCACATATCCCATTCAATAGCCATTTCAATGTTTCCATACCTTGAAATAATGTTTCAAAATGACGAACTTGCCTGGGAAATAAAAGACTTTCTGGAACTTGAAGACACTGAAGTCAAACGTTTCAGGAAAAAGAAAATACCTAAAAAGGTCGAAACAAAAATGGAGAAAAGGAAAGCCCAGATGCGGGTTGAAGAGCGTGACAGGCGTGCAGAAGAGCTTCAAAATCAGATGATGAATGTTGTTGTTGAAGAGCCAGCAGATGACGAATTGCCGTTTGAAATTCCCGGCACTGAAGAAGAACCTGTCTCTGATATTGAAGAGGAAATTGCTGAAGAACCTGTTGAAGAGAAAAAAGAGAAAAAGAAAACCGACAAGCAGGTATCGCTTTTCAGTTTTTAATTATTTATAAACAAGTAACTCATCAAAATCATTCCATATTTGATGATTTCCTTGATTATAGATTTTTTAAGGATTTTTAAAAAAATAACCGTTAGAATTCAATTCTTACTGTCAATGAACCTGGCAGCACTTAAAACGTTCTCCCTATACTGGGGAGCAACATCCTCCAAAAATTCGCTGAATGAAACTGCAAGAGCATTGCTGTTTTCAAGCTCAAGAGCATCCCGACCATCCATTTCTAAAAACGAATTAATCCAATCGATTGAAACATTTATTAGAGGGCAAATCTCATTGTTCTTTTTAGATAGGTTTAAACCTTCGCCCTTGAAAATTGTCTCGAATATGTTGTTGACCTCATCATCCAAAATTATTGGATTGACCTTCAAATCATATTCCCCCTCACTCACAAGTTCAACACCATACTTGCGGGTATATGGCTCCATCAACAGTTCTACGATGAAATTGTCCTCCGGCATCAAAATACGTGAATTGGGTTTGATTTCATCCGACAATATCTTTGAGGATTTTGCACAGATTTTCTGAAAGAGTTTGTTTCTTACAACCTCTATTTCAGGATATTGCCTATTAAAAGTGCTTTCACGTGTTCTTGAAAACTTTGAAAATCGCAGATTATTGATATAGATTTTATCCGGAGTATAGGATATGAAACGTGTATCCACTCCGATTATCTTTAGAAATTTCAGCACATCCCTTTTTGATGAGCTGAATTCCTCTTCATCATCTGTTAAACCTGAAATATCAAACATCAAATCCATATTATCACTATAAGTTTAAGGTATCCCTTAGGGCCTTCTCCATAACGTCAATAGGTGCATCCTGACCTGTCCAGATTTTAAAGCTTTCCGCACCCTGGTAAAGCAACATCTTGATTCCATAGACTGGCTTTGCTCCTGCCTTGATGGCTTCTTTCAGCAAAACGGTTTCATTAGGATTATATACTGCATCAAAAACGACCAAATCCTCATGCATCATGTCTGAGGTTGCAACAGGCACATCATCAATATGGGGATCCATTCCCAAAGGGGTTGTGTCAACCAGAATATCGGCATCTTTCAGGCAATCTTCGATTTGTAAAATTGAGTCTGAATTGACTTCACCAATCAATTTTGAATCCAAAACATCTCCTGCCAAGCTTTTTGCCTTATCGACATTCCTGTTTAAGATTGTTATTGATTCAGCGCCGTATTTTGCAAGATAAAATGATATTGCCCTTGATGCCCCGCCGGCACCCGCAACCACAACATTCTTATCGCAAACGCCGGTTACCTCTTCAATAGCCTTAATTGCACCGATTCCATCAGTATTATAACCCTTTAGATTTTTAAAGTCAATCGTATTGACTGCGCCTATCAATCCGGCCACTTCATCCAATTCATTCAGGTAATTCATCACTTCAATCTTGTGAGGTATTGTCACGTTGAATCCTTTGATGTTTAATGCATCAGCTCCCTCAATCGCCAATTTCAAATCTGAGGGGTCAACGTCAAAGGCAACATAAGCATAGTCCATTCCCAAAGCCTGAAAAGCGGCATTGTGCATTGGGGGTGAAAAGCTATGTTCAACAGGATGGCCTATCAAACCTACAATATCTGTACTGCCCTTTATATTCATAGTTAATAGTTGATTGATGAGAATATAAATAATTTTTTAAACGTGGCATGAATATTGAATTAAAAAGTGGCAACTTAAAATCAACATCTAAAAAAGAGCATAATCCAAAGAATATATAACTTTGCAGGTACATATTTAAATTATACTATATTATATACAAGGAGTGTAAAAATGGAATTTACAAGACCAAGAGGTACAAGAGATTTCTTATTTGATGAGATGAGACAAAGAAAAAAAGCAGAAGGTACCTTAAGAAATGTATTTGAAAGTTATGGTTATCAAGAAATCAAAACACCTTTATTTGAAGAATTAAGCTTATTTACAACAAAATCCGGAGAGGAAATTGTAGACCAGTTATACAACTTCAAAGACAAGTCCGACAGGGATTTGACTTTAAGGCCTGAAATAACAGCTCCGGTTGCAAGATTATACCTTAACGAACTTGAAAAAACAGCAGTCAAACCGATAAAGCTGTATTATTATGGAAGCTGCTTTAGATATGAAAGACCTCAAAAAGGCAGGTTCAGACAGTTTTGGCAATTCGGCTGTGAACTAATCGGCGCAAAAACCCCTCAGGGCGAAGCTGAAGTGATTGCACTGTGCAGCGATGCAATCCAATCACTTGGAATCACAACCGCTGACGTTAACATCAACCATTTGGGAATCATCAGGGGACTTTTCAAGCACTTTGACATCTCACAGGAAACTCAAAGGGAAATCATGGTCGTAATCGACAAGGGAGATAAGGACCTTTTAATCGAATCGCTTAGCGGGGACGCTCCTGTAATCGACAATGACGAGCTGAACCAGATTCTATTGAAACTTATTGACCTTGTAGGAGACAAGTCAATCATCACAGAAGTTGAAGAGTTGATTGCACCTTACGATGAGCCAAAAGAATCCCTTGAAGAGCTGAAAGAATTAATTGCCCTGCTTGAAGCATTCCAGGTTGAAAATTACACTCTCAATTTAGGCGTTGCAAGGGGTCTTGACTACTACACCGGAATCGTGTTCGAGATTTACGTTCCCCAACTCGGAGCCCAAAAGCAGATATGCGGCGGAGGATCATACTCCCTTGTCAAAGTCTTTGGAGGACAGGAAGTAGAATCAACAGGTTTTGCACTTGGATTTGACAGATTGATGAATGCAATTGAAGAGCTTACAGAACAGGAAGAGCTGCCTTCACACCTGGACGTTTATGTAGCTCCAATCTCAAAGGATGTGCGCAAAAAAGCATTTGAAATAACACAACTCCTAAGGGAAAACCAGATTAAAACGGACGTTGACCTGAACGGCAAAAAATTCAAGAAGCTTATGAATTATGCAGATAAAATCAAAGTGCCGAAAATAATCATTGTCGGTGAAAAGGACCTCGCCGAAGGCAAGGTAACCGTCAAAGACATGATTTCAGGAAATCAGGACCAGATTGAAATTGACAACCTTACAGATTACTTAAAAGAGGAATAAAATGAATATCAACTTTAGACATGAAATCAATGGCGTCAAGGTAATCACTGCAGTTGCACAGGACGCCGAGACAAATGAAATACTGATGCTTGCCAATATGAACAAGGAAGCTTTAATAAAGACCATCCAGACAGGCAAGGCCCACTATTGGAGCACCTCAAGAAACAAGCTATGGCTCAAGGGCGAATCATCAGGACACTTTCAGGACGTTCATGAAATCCTCGTCGACTGTGACATGGATGCGATTGTCCTAAAGATTTCCCAGACCGGTGCAGCCTGCCATGAAGGTTACCGTTCATGCTTTTTCAGACGCCTCAACACCGAAAACAGAATCGACATCGACAACATGAATGAGGAAGATGTTGAAATTATTCTAAAAAGATTAGTAAACCCCGACGATGTGTATTAAATGAAATGTATAATACCCGATACAAGTGCCGTGATTATAGGCGCAATCTCCAAAATCATGGAAAAGGAAGACTTGGATTTTCCCGAAATCATCGTGCCAGAAGCGGTGGTTTGTGAACTGGAACACCAGGCCAATGCAAACAGGCCCGAAGGCCGAAAGGGACTTAAGGAACTTCAGAAACTTCAGGACCTGCAGGACGAAGGAGAGCTTGCAGTTACATTTAAAGGCAAAAGGCCGAGCAATTATGATATCAGATATGCCAAAAGCGGTGAAATAGACAGCATAATCCGTGACCTTGCAAGAAGCGAAATGGGAACACTCCTCACAAATGACAAGGTGCAGGCAGAAGTTGCAAAATCACAGGGAATACCAGTCTATTTTTATGAACAGAAATACCGCGAAAAGCCACTTTCAATCGAGAAGTATTTTGACGACACCACAATGTCGGTGCACCTGAAGGAAAACGTCGTGCCGATGGCCAAAAAGGGAACCCCCGGCCATATCGATTTTGAAATACTCAACGAGAAGCGCTACACCTACAGGGAACTTCAAAGGATTGTTGAAGAGATACTTGACAAGGCAAAAAATGACCCTAAAACCTATCTGGAAAGTGAAAAGGAAGGTTCCTATGTTATCCAATCCCGTGAATACAGGATTTCAATAGCCTACCCTCCATTTTCTGAAGCTTTGGAGATTACTGCAGTCCGACCGGTAGCCAATATTGATTTGAATGAATATCACCTGTCTGAGAAATTACTGGAAAGAATCCGCACAAATGCTGAAGGGATACTGATTTCCGGATCTCCGGGTGCTGGAAAATCAACTTTTGTACAGGCAATCGGAAAATACTACTCATCAAAACTGAATAAGATTGTAAAGACAATGGAATCGCCAAGAGACCTGCAGCTGCCGGATGAAATAACCCAATACGCCCCTTTGGAAGGCAGCATGGAAAACACGGCTGATGTGCTTCTGCTTGTAAGGCCGGACTATACGATTTATGACGAGCTTAGGAAAAACGTTGACTTTAACATTTTCGCAGACATGAGGCTTGCCGGAGTCGGAATGATTGGAGTAGTCCATGCAACACGTCCGATAGATGCAATTCAAAGAATCGCATCAAGAGTGGAGCTTGGAGTAATCCCGTCAATTGTGGATACAAGCATCTACATTGAAGACGGACAGGTCAGAAGCGTTTATGAAACCAGAATGACCGTAAAGGTTCCAACTGGAATGAAAGAAGCTGACCTTGCAAGGCCGGTGATTGAAGTTAGAGACTTTGAAAGCGGCGAGCTTAAAAATGAAATCTACACATACGGTGAGCAGACCATCGTAATGGACATCGACCTGGTGAACGGAAAAAACAATGATGAGACTTTCAAGTCATCAGTCGACAGGATAGCCGAAAAGGAAATCTTAAGGAAAGTCAAAAAGCTTGTTCCAAAAAAGGCCAAGGTTGATGTTGAAGTCATTTCACCTGAAAGGGCAAACATCTACATTCCGGAAGAGTTCATTCCTAAAATCATCGGCAAAAACGGAAAAAGGATTGCTGAAATTGAGGAAAGCATCGGAATAAGTCTGGGAGTGGAAGTGATTGATTCAAAGCCTGTCAGCAGGGCACCCTTTGAAGTTGACATTCTCCACACCAAAAAACAGCTGATACTCGAACTTGGAAAAGACAACGGCCGCAAGAACTTTGACATTCAAATCGATGGGGAGTATCTGTTAACCGCAACAACCTCCAAAAAAGGGGAAATAAAAATCAAAAGAGGAATAGAACTATCTGACTTTATTATTGAAGCACTTGAAATGGGATTCAAGATTACTGCAGTTCAGAAAATGTGATATCATGAAGATTGGAGCATCAACACTAGCCGGAATAGAATACGATTTGGAAAATGCACTGGAATTTATCGAAAGTTTGGGGATTGAATATGCTGAACTGGTTCATCAGTTCCCTTCAGAACACATTGTCCCTGACATTCTGGAAAGTTACAACCTCAAATACACCATTCATGCGCCTTTTATGGACGTCAATATTGCGACTCTTCAGGACAAGAGCAGAGCAAACTCCATTGACCAGATGAAAAATTCCATCGACCTTGCCAATGAAATTGATGCCGAAGCAGTTGTTGTTCATCCGGGACTTGCATCATTTCTAGCGAAAAAATATTTCCTAGATGACGTTTACAAACTTGCCAATGAGTCAATTGCAGAAATCAATGACTACAGCAGAGATTTGGGAGTTTTAACAACAATCGAGAACATGCCTACCTTTGACGCCATGATCTATCAGGACATTAATGATTTAAACGATTTGCTTGTCAGTCTGGATATGGGCATGACACTGGATATCGGCCATGCAAATCATGCTGGATATTCTCCAGACGAGATGATTTTTGATTCGATTAAACACATACATATCCACGATAATTTTGGTGATGACGATGCACACCTATCATTAGGTGAGGGCTCCATTGATTTAAAACGTATAGTCAATACTTTAGAGAATAAAAATTATGAGGGCATCTATATCATTGAAGTAAATGACTATGATTCCATTAAAAAAAGTTATGAATACATGAAAAAGAACTTCTAGAGAAGCTTTTTCTCCTTAATTTCCTTTTCAAAATAGAGGTATTTTGACTCTACTACCTTCCTGATGTCCTTTGCTGTTTTTTTACCTATACCTTCAACTTCCTGAAGCTCACTTTCAGTGGCGTTAAGGACCTTCTCTACACTACCAAAGTGTTTAAGCAAGTTTTTGGCATTGACCGGACCTATATTCGGCAGGGATTCAATAATGAACAGCTGCTGTTCCATTAAGCTGACCGGCTTTTTATCTGTTCTGATTTGAATCGGAGTTCTCTCACCGCTCTGTTCACGAATGGCGATTCTTTTAATCATGGCTGCCGTATCCTGAGCGTTTCTTGTCGGCAGTATGCTTATTCCAAAATCGATTGCAATGGATGCCATGGATCCTCTGATTGCATTGGGATTTATAAATCCTGTGTATAGGTCATCCCCTTCAAGAATTAAAATGGGATGCTTGAACTCTTCGGACAGTTCCTTAGCCTGTTTGAATAATCTCTTATCAACAATAGAGTCTACGAAATCCTTTGCGGTCTTTCTCTCTATGGCCACCTCATCGCTGACCTGATAGTCGGCGACCGCCATCGGGCGAACCTTGACATCGATTTCCATTTCGGTGAGATGTCTAATCACCTTTGAATTTCCCTCACGTGAATCGGCATAGACAACCGGGAAATCATTTTCCTCTTTTTCCTTTTCAATGACCTTCACGTTCCTTTGATTTTCCATTCTTTCAATGGCTGAAGCGTTCAGTTCCTCCAATACCTTAGGGTCAATCAGCTGGTTTTTCATACGGTCCTCTTTTCTCATGCTTGACCAGTAGTATCCCTCGTCACGGGTTCCCTCAGTAATCAAAACCTTGACACGGCCTGTTCGCTTACGTCCTGTCCTTCCTCTTCTCTGAATCATACGAACTTCAGAAGGAACCGGCTCATACAATACAACCAAGTCAACGGCAGGTATGTCAATACCTTCCTCAGCAACGCTTGTTGAAAGCAGTACGTCATATTCCCCCATTCTGAAAG
The DNA here is from genome assembly GCF_045120835.1 of Methanobrevibacter sp. Lineage (GTDB taxonomy): Archaea > Methanobacteriota > Methanobacteria > Methanobacteriales > Methanobacteriaceae > Methanocatella. The sequence goes on along the minus strand of NZ_JBGVFE010000115.1, from coordinate 23,470 downwards.
ACTTGATAATTGCCTTCTGCTGCTTTTGAGTCAGCCCCTTTTCACCGTCCTTTGCGGCCTGGCCAAAGAATTTCGCTGATTTGATTCCTTCCCTTTCAAGCTTTTGGTGAATCATCTCAAGGGTATCGCGATATTGTGTGAACACGATGATTTTTGAAGCGGTTTCATCACTTTTATCATCAAAACGGGAGGTGGTAAGCTTTGATTGGCCATTGTCCCCTAATTCCTGCTTTAGGATTTTGGTTATTTCACGCAATTTCGGATGTTCCAAACCGTGCTTTTCGGCATCCCTTGCAAGCTTGATTGCACGGGCGAAATTATCATCCCACATCAGTGACTTTGCCGCCTTGGTTTGCTTTTTACGCAGCCGGGCAATGTATTTGTTGAAAGTCTGAACTCCCTGGGTTTCAATCAGCTCCTGAGCATGCTGGATATTGATAACCGCACTTAAAATGGATATTGCCTGGAAGAGGTCCTTGTCGGGATTGGCTGAACGTGCAATTTCGCCCTGAACACGGCCCCTTGCCTTTAAAATATCGACCTTATTGACTGAAACGGTTTTAATAATGCCCATATTCTTTAAGGCCTTAAGCCTTACCTTTAGGGACTTGTCAACATATTCCTTGATTTTTGCAAGCTCACTGCTCATCTTGATTCTGACCCATTCTATATCGACCGGATTGAAGTATGGCTTTACGTCACTGTCGTCTTCAGTTTTGACTACAATGTTTTGAATGTAGAGGTTTTCGCATACCTCCTTGATTTTGAACTTGTCTGAACCCGGTGAAGCGGTAAGCCCCAAAATGAGATTGAATTTGGATTCCTGAACATACCTTGATGCCAGATAAACATAAGAATAAGATCCGACTCCGTGATGGCACTCATCAAAAACTATTAATGACACGCTACTCAAATCATACCTTCCATTCAGCAAATCGGATTCTACGGTCTGCGGAGTCGCACAGATGATTCTTGACTCTTCCCATCTTTTAATTCGCTCGTCTGTTTTAACCGCACCGGTCAGGGATGAGCATGGAAGTGTAATGAATTCCTTAAAGCTTTCCTCATGCTGAATTGCCAAGGGCTTTGATGGTGCAAGAACAAGGACTTTTGAGTTTTTGACTTTGTTTAACCTATCTGCAGCTACAAGAATTGCCACAATTGTTTTACCTAATGCTGTAGGTGCAACAACCATGGTATTGCCTTTTTTCAAGACGTCACCCGCAAGAATCTGCTGGTAGAGCCTTGATTCAATCGCATCTTTTTTCAACAAGGGATGATTTATGTAGCTAGTCATATACTATCATATTAATTTAAAGTTATATTAAAAGGTTGAGAGAGCGTGTGAAAAGTAATACCGAATTCATTAAATCAGCATCAATTTTAAAGTTGCCAGAAGGTAACTATGTTACCCAAAAGTTACAATCCATTATAGGTCTTAAAATAAACTGTAAGTAACAAATGCATAATATATAAAAAATGAGTGATGAAATAACTTTTTTAAAAGAAAAGTGGAATTCGTCGATTCCATATAGTTAAAACAAAAGGTAATCGAGTAAAAAGCCTATATGAGACTGGCGATAACCCTGCATTTGAAATATTTGCAATTGCAGGCACCGCTACAATATCTGATTTTCAGGCAATCCGCCAAAAACTTTTGAATTATAATTCAAAAACTATAGATTTGTATTTAGTAGCAGCTTCACCGATAGCTATTACCATTTCACAATCCAAGTTTAATGCCTTTCTCAAACCATCGCGAACTTCCTCTTCTGATGCTCCAAGAGTTCCTTTCTTTTCAAAATCATCAACATGATTCAGGAATATTCTGTCATTTAATTTTGGATTGTCCTTTAACTTCTGAAGTGCAATTTTCTGTGATGCTACAGAAGCCGGCACTATGAATTTTGAAAATTTCAAGACGCTGTTGAATATGTCTATATCACCGATGTAACCGGATTCGGAAGATACTGTTATGACGGTTGTGAAGTCTCCGAATAGTTTTTTAAATTCCTTAAGCACTGTCTCCACACCTGCAGGATTGTGGGCATAATCGACAAATATGTCTTTTCCCTTTACCTCACCTACCTCTTCCATTCTTCCACTTACACCTGTAAAGGCGGCAATTGTCGGCAGGATTTTTTCATAAGGCAAGTCAAGGAATTCATGGGCCGCAATTATTACGCCTGTAACGTTATAGACATTGTGAAGACCATCGATTCCCATCTTGACTGTCAGCTTTTCGGTTGGAGTGTGCAAATCAAAGGTACGGTTGGCCAAATCAACATTTGTTGCAATATAGTCCACCTGAGGAGTGGTTACTCCGCACTGACAGAAATAGTATCCGCAACCGGAGATTATTTCCTTTACGGCAACTTCACGTCCGCAGACACACTCCTTCATGCCTATGGAATCTGGAAGCTCATCCACACCGAAGGTTATGACCTCTCCCTTAAAGTCGAGTTCCTTCAAAAGGCCCATTATTGTAGGGTCATGGCCGTTTACAATCAGCTGTCCGATACCCAATTCAGTGATGAATTCTCCCTTGACGTTGGCGTAATCCATGAAACTGCCCAAATCGTTCAAATGATCGGGAGTTATATTCGTAATCAGACCGGCTGACATGTCCGTATTTTTTACAATTCTTCCAACGGTTCCGGGAATTCCGAATGTTCCGACTTCAAGAATTCCGACATCGCCGTTAAGTCTTGACTGGAGAATTGGAATGAATTCGGCATTTCCCTGCATTCCTTCAAGGTCATGTTCGCAAGGCTTTATCCCATTGTCATAAGCGATAAGCTTGAGCAGTGTTGTGGAAGTTGTCTTGCCGTTTGTACCGGTTATTCCGAATACCGGCTTTTCGGGCTTGATCATTTCTATAACTTCCGGAAGTTTCAAAATCGGCTTATCGCAGTTTTTGAGTATTTCAGCATCTTCAGGAAGACTCAAAGGAGGAATAATATAGTCTGCCCTTTTGAAAAAAGCTTCGGGAGTCTGTCCATAATACACATCAATGTCATATCCTTCAAGAGCATTCGCAAATCTGCAGTCCTTTTTGAAGGTCACATCAGTGCCTATTACATTATAGCCGCGTTGTTTTAATATTCTGGCTACTAAATTACCGTTTGCTCCGCAAACACCAATAACTCCGAAGGTCTTGTTCTTATACATACTTTTTGCTCCCGTCTTTAAGTCCCTTGTTGATTTTATTTAAAATGTTAATTCTGTCAAATGATATGAGAGGTCCCATGTGCAATATAATGTCTCCAGGTTCGGAATACTTGAAGGACAATGCTGCCGCCTCTTCAAGAGTATCTGTTGCAACCTTTACAATGTCCTCATTGGTTATCGCATCCAGGATTTCATATGCAATGTGGATTTCCACCTTTTGAATCGATTCGTCAAATCCGCTTGCAAGAACCGCTTTTATATTATCGTATTCATCGAAAATTCGGCCGACCTCGGCCTTGTCCCTTACCCAGGATGTGTCGAAGTGGTCAAGGAACACCACAAGGCTTTCGCCTTCAAAATAATCCAGTGTGGCCCTTATTCCATCCGGAAGGAATGCTGCATCAATAACTACCTTTCTGCCGTTGTAGTCACCGTAATCCTCCATGTGTGCAGAAAGCCCTTCAAATGTGGATAATGCCTTAATGATATCTTCTGGTGATATTCCATAGTTTATGCCAACAGCTGCAGCTCCAACCGCATTTTCAAAAAAGTAGCTCATCATGCTGAAGGGTGCGGTGAACTCTCCTCCGTCATATTTGACTGTCAGTGAATTGTCGATTCTGGTTCCCTTAAAGTCGACATCCCCATCCATTGCATAAAAAATAGTGTCATCCCTCAAAAGATTGGTTTGGGTTGCACATTCCCTATTTGCTATGAATGTTTCGCTGATGTCCTGAATAATAAGTTTACGTTCCATGTATTTTTCATAGGATCCTCCGAACTCATTGAGATGTTCCTTGGTCAAATAGGACAATACCCCAATTTTGATATCCAAGCTGTTCAAAAGACCCAGAGTCCCATGAGGAAGTTCAAAAACAGCTATGTCACAGTTTTCGGCTTTTCCTGTGACTATTCCATCAATGATAGTTTCTGAAACCAGATTGTTTGCAAGTGATGAACAGGACCATACCTTATGGCCTGCCGCCTTAAATACGCTTGTTATAAGGGAGGTTGTGGTTGTCTTTCCCATGGATCCGGATATTCCAATAATGTCTGCCGGAACAAGTTCATTGACCATCCTGGAGAATTCCTCATTGGTTAAAACCTCAACATCACTTTCGGCGATTAGTTTTGCTATCGGAGCATCTTCAGGCAAAGTAGGAGGCATATAAACCGCTTCAATACCATCCAAGGTAGGTTCGGGATTTTTCAGGTCCAAAATTATTCCTTCACCTTCCATTTTAGCCAGCCATGTCTGATATATTGGTTTAAACTCAGACATTTCCTTTAAATCAGTTATAATAACTTTATGGCCCAAATAATTAAGCAGTCTTGCAACAGGCCTACTCGCATTTCCAGCACCAACAACTAAATAATTCATAGTAATCCCTTATAATTTCTAGTTATACTTTTTGGATTTTATTTAATTTAATAGTTTGCCAAACTGGAAAAAATTATTTAAAAAAAAGAATTAAAAACCCTATTCAAACTGAATAAGATTTTTTGTGTCATCATAAACAACATCAAGTCCGCACATTGACGGAACGTAATTTGCGGCCTTTGCGGAATTCACACCGATTACCTCAAAGCCCATCTCTTCGATTGGCGCTACAACCATGCAGGTGTCGCATACAATATTTCCGCCTGCAGATTCGATTATTTCTGTATATCCCATTCTGTCGGCGGTTGCCTTTACGCTAACTGATGTGCAAACCCATAACTTGTTTTTGATTGTTTTTCCATCAACAATAGCTGCAACTTCCTTAATTTCCTCAAGGGAAGAATGAGGACATCCAAGACAGACAAGGTCGATTTGCCTGTCGGTTGTTGATAGGCTTTCACGGGTTTGTCGGATTTCCTTGTCTGTGATGAACATCGTATCCTCGATTTCATCGACAGAATTCAAGTCATGCTCCGGAGTTACATCCTCAACATGGTAAAGTGCAACGGAACCTGATGAGGCAAGAGCCGCACCCAGGGTCTTCAGATTATTGTTGTTTGGAGTGTTCTGCATTTTAAAGTATGGAATTCCCCCACCGATGAACTTTCCGATGATATAGCCCAATGCACCAAAGTCGGCACCGTGCAGTTCGGTATCGACATTGACAACAAGGTTGGCCTTACGGTTTTGCTCAAGATGGAATCCGTAAAGCGGAGTCTTGCCGACAATTGCCGCTGCAAGGGCTGCCGGCCCTCCTTCACGGTTTGTCCTAGCTCCGATTACTGAGTTTACGTAAGCTACCGCAGATGATTCTGACCATGATACATGATCCCTGAACCTTGGAACGTTACCGACAAGATATGGTGTACAGGTACATGTCTTAAGGATTCCCAACTCGGCATAGGCGTCTACGATTTCATTCTGTTTGACGGCAAAATATTCCGGAAATCCAAGACTTTTCCAATTGTCCAGATCGGTTCCCGGCGGATTGAGTGAAGCGTTGATAGTAGCTTTTGCTGAACCGTCCTTAGCCAAATCCTGCAGGTATTCAAGACCTGCATCCCCGATTGTCTTGTAGGAAACACCTGATACCTGAGCAGAAGTGATGTCAACCAATTTGGAAGCGCCGTAAATATCTCCCAACGCTACGAGAATGTCCATGCTTTTCCTGATGGTTTCTCCATACTCCCCATCACACATTTCCTGTTCCTTTTTTGTCAAAAACATATTAATCACCGTTTAATTGATATTCAACCATTTCATCCACCAAATGAAGGAAGCTGTCCTTTGCTTCATATGGTATCATAGCTCCGGCTGCAATGTCGTGACCTCCGCCGGTTCCTGTGAAGTTGTTTGAGGAATCTCTAAGGGCCTGGCCCAGATTGACTCCCTGTGCAACCATGTCACGGGTGGTACGTCCGGAAATCTTAATGTCCTTGTGAAGCCTTGACATTCCGATGACCGGTTTTGAATTATCCAAAAGTTCAACTGACAAGCCTATGCTTGCAATGGTTCCCATTACTGATTTCAATACCTTATCTTCTGAATATAAGTATTGAATAGTATTCAGCTGTTCGGCACCGTTCTTTTTAATCCATTCAAGACCCTTGACAATCTGGTCACGGTACTGGCGCTGCAGTCTCAAGGCCGCATCGAGAGCCTTTTCACGCTCGCCAAGTGCGATGCTCAATCCCAAACCCTGCTTTTTGTTTTTGCCGCAGGCATCAAGAATATAGGAATACTCCTCCAAATCCTGAAGCAATGGTATTTCCTTTGGAAGTGTGTAGCAGTCCCCAAAGATATCAGGATTGATGCTGATTAATGCATCCTTGAGAAGGTCCTTTTCCTCATCCTCAAGGTCTGTGAATTTTATGCCATATGACAGATTCATCTTTTCAAGGAATTCACGGGCGCCATCCAGATCCCCGCTGATTGTAGGCAACGGAGGTGAGAATGTATATGCCAAAGATTTGAATATAGGTTCTGAAGCCTTTGAAACTATCTTTAAACCTTCATGAACTTCAACAGCCCCGCTTTCAATGGCATCATCCAGAATCATCTTGTTCATTCCGGTAAATCCTTCCTGACCCTGCATATCGCCGAAAGCACCGACGAGTGCAAAGTATGCAAGATGCTTCTTGTCAAGTTCACGAACTGTAAGGTAAGCCGAACCTGCACCGCATAAATCTCTGCTGCCGTCAATTCCAAATAAATGAGGGTTGATGTGGATAACGTTGCTCTCGGAAGGAGTATCATCCACCTGGTGGTGGTCAGCAACTATAACGTCATGCTTATATGTGTTGAATTCCTTAATGAATGGACTTCCCATGTCGGAAAAGATGAACAGATCATACTTTTCGCTTCTAAGCTGATTTACCATGTCCTCCTTAAGACGAGGGACAATGGTGGTGTGGAACTGAACATCCTCTTCGGCCAAAGCATTGGCTATAACCGCTGCCGCTGATATACCATCAGCATCGTTATGAGAGATAACTCTTATAACGCTGTCTTTTTCGATATGCTCCTTAAGCATATCAGTTGCTTCACTGGCCTTATTTAACAAGGAGTGCTGCTTCTTTTGGATTATATCTCCATCCTTCAGGCAATGCACCTTCACTTACGTAGTAAGATGCTAATTTTCTGATTCTAGCTTCGATAATAGTTAATCCTCTTTTAGAGTGTAAATCTTTAGGATTTTCTTCTAAGTGGTCTCTGATGTTAACTGCCCTTTTGATTAAGTTTAATAAATCTTCAGGATATTCACCAGCTTGACCGTTTCTTTTTAAGATTTGAGTGATTCTTTCACCGGTAACGTCCTTTACTGATGGAATACCGTATTGATCTCTTAGGATAATACCGATTTCTGAGGTACTTTTACCTTCTCTGTTAAATTTTAAAATCATTTCTTCAATTTCTTCGTCACTATAAGTTACCCATTCTGGTCTTGCCATAATATAAACCTCTTTAAATTTTTTAAATCTTAAATAAGCCCAATAAACAGAAAATAATGTTACTCTTGACTGGAATACCATTCAATAAATTTTATTAATGAATTTTTTCTATGTGAAAACTGGTTTTTCTCATCAGTTGTAAGTTCTCCGAAAGTCTTATCCAGACTTGGAACGTAAAATAAAGGATCAAATGCAAATCCTAAATCTCCTCTTTGGTCAACTGCGATTTCACCTTCGACCTTGCCTAAAAAAGTCTTGGGCTCAGAATTGGGGGCACAGTACCCAATAACTGACCTGAATTCGGCATAACGGTCTTGAGTATCCTTCAATAACTTTAAAATTCCCTGATTTCCAATGGTATCCTGAACATAATGTGAATAGGTTCCTGGAAATCCGTTTAAAGCCTTAATGAATAAACCAGCATCTTCTACAATCACAGGTTTGTCAAGTTTACGACTGGCATATTTTGCGCCTGATAGAGCCACTTCCTCGAGAGTTCCCTGAGGTTCTTCGTAGCCCAAATCAATATGCTCCAGAGTAATGTCATAATCTTTGAAAATATTCTCTGCTTCTTTTACTTTATGTTCGTTACCAGTTATAAATGTTATCATATTTTTAACTATATTCATGATTTTTATTATAGGTGTTGGTTTAGTGAAAATGATTTAAAAGAATTATTGAGAAAAGTAAATATTTATTTGGACTTATTTTTTAATAATTACACTTAAATATTGCTTCAAATTCATATCAAAAGATTTATATCCATTTAAATCCAAATTAAAAAATAAACGAGGTGAAAAAAGTGAAGTTCCACGAAGACGTAATTTTCAAAAATCATGGAGAAATCTATGGTCAGGACCTGATAGACCTCATTCAAATCGAAGGAAAGATAGTCAAACTCCACCAAACGGAGTGGAGCACCATCGATCCGAAAATGTATAAGCCCGACCTTATTATGGAACTGGAGGACAAAATAATAATTTTCGAATTTCAAAGCTACAAGGTCAACACCAGAGACAAAAGAAGGTTCAGATTCTATACGGCATTGTTCGACCATGTCAAAGTCAAATCCAAAAAACCCATAGAAGTCCATGTTTTGAGTACAGCCGAAAGAGAACGGACAAAATGGTATAAGGTAAGTGAAGACGCAATATTTCCAATATATATCCATTCACTCAAATACATTGATGGAGACAAATTTTTAAATATGATGAACTCTAAAATAGGAAGTAACGATAACTTTACAACAAAGGAGTTACTCATGATAAGCTTACTTTGCTTTATGAGTTCCGATAAGAATATAGAAATTAATATCCTAAACTCAGCAGTTACCATAACAAATATACATGATTTAGATGAGGATTTAGGACAATTTGCAAAAGGAGTAATATTGATGTTGTGTGACAAGTTCGTTGAAGACGAATCGCTGAACACAACAATATCAAATATCACAGGTGGAAACATGAAAATAGTAGAAGACTACGCACAAAGAAAAGTAGATGAAACAAAAAAAGAATTTGTAATCAGTCTAGAAAAAGAAGGATTCAAAATAGACGAAATCGCCAGAATTGCAAAAGTCGACACAAACTTCGTTAAAAAAACACTATCCAAATAACATCCACCCTAGTGAGTGTACCTTCCACGGGATTCGATATCTTCTATCACATCAAGTATTGACCCGTCACCGTATCCCTTCAAAACCAAATCGAAATATTTCAGGGCAAGATTATAATCAATGCTCTGCAAGGATTTTTTCAAGACAAGAAGGTCAACCGCCTTGTCTTCCCTAAGCTGTGAATACCTTCCAAGCCCGAAGTCGATGAAAACCAAATCATCACCGCTGAGCATGATATTGGATGTTGTGATATCCCCATGGATAATGTCTGCCGAATGCAATTTTGAAATCTCGCGGCCCATCCTGAATGCCAAATCATCATCAATGACATCTTTGACCATTGCACCTTCAATTTCCTCCATGACAATTGCCTTAGCATTCAAATCAATATCATATAAAACGGGAGTTCTAACCCCTGCCCTTTTTGCATCGCTTAAAAGCTTTGCCTCCTCTTTAGTCCTTGCGCGCCTTATCTTGTCATCAATTTCCGGAATTCTGTAACCCTTTACAATGCGATCCTTAATGACTGCTCTTTCACCAAGATAAGTGCTTTTGACGATGTTTGACTCAGCGCCTTTCGCTATCAAGTCATCTGAAAGCTTAAGATAGGTCTTGGTATTGTCAATCCATGGAATGTCAACCTCATCTGTTCTGAACTTCTGTATAATGCCCGTTTCACTTAAACTCATAGGCCCGAATTGTCTGCACATCAAAAGACCCAGCCATGCAATCATGACCCCATTGTCACCGCACAATTTCATTTCCGGCATGTAGAACCTTGCGCCGTGTTCCTCAGACATTGTCTTGAGCATTTCACGTAAACGGGAATTGGCCGAAACCCCGCCGCACAGCATGACCTCATCCTTTTGTGTGTGTGAAAGGGCACGCTCAGTGACTTCAACAAGCATTGAAAATGCGGTTTCCTGAAGCGAAAAGCAGATGTCCTCCATTGGGGTTCCCTTTTCGGCTTCCCTTAAAGCCGCAGAAAGCAGTCCTGAAAACGAAAAGTCCATCCCTTTGACTATATATGGCAAATCTATATAATTTCCCTTCCTGGCCAGTTTTTCAATGACCGGTCCTCCAGGATGGCCCAGACCGGTTTCACGGCCGAAATGATCAAGGCAATTGCCGATTGCAATGTCCAGTGTTTCACCGAAAATCCTATACCTTCCGCTTTCATAAGCAATGACCTGGCTGTTGCCTCCGCTGACATACAATGACACGGGATTGACTGCTCCGGTATCGAGCTTTCCGACCTCAACGTGACCTATACAGTGGTTTACTCCAATTATCGGTTTTTTTAATGATAATGCTAGTGACCTTGCTGAAGTTGCAACTATCCTTAATGCCGGACCAAGACCCGGACCCTGTGAAAATGAAATCAAATCAATGTCTGTGTAAGATAATCCTGACTCCTCAATGGCCTGAGGTATGAGCTTTGGAATCCATTCGGCATGGTGTTCAGCGGCCAAACGAGGATGAATCCCGCCTTCTTCCGGAAATAGCTGCTTTCCGGCCATTGCCAGAATATTACCGTCACTGTCAACTATTCCCACACCTGTCTTTTCTGCTGTTCCTTCAATGCCTAAACTTATCAAAATAATCAACCGGAAAAATTAATTAATTAGTATATTACATTTAAAAATATAAAAATATTTTTTAATTTCAAAAAACATAAGTGAAAATATGGGATTTTATAGTGCTAATACTCCAGAACAAAAGAGAGTAAAACAATTAACCGGAGACATCAACATCCACGACATGTTTAAAAACGAATGCAATACACGTGGAATACCGATTTACAATGCATACAACATTCAAAAGCGATTGATACATGAAGTGGAGCTGGAACAGCTGGATGGTGTCGATGCGGTGGACGACAGACTGATGGAACTTTTGGATGAAAGGTCAAAAAACAAGGTAACACACAGATACGTTGATTTTGTCTCAAGAGAAGACAGCGCCTCCAAGGGAGTCATTCCTCCTAAGGCAGATGACAAGCTTCCTCCAAAAGAACAGATTAAAATTCCACCTAGAGCAAGAGACGGTCAGACATTCAAGACAGACAGCGAACTGTCACAGGATGAAATGCTGAAAAAGATCATGCTCCAAAACAAGAAGATTATTAATCAGAACAAGATTATTATAGACTTACTGAAAAGGCAAGGTGAAAAGGATGATTGATGGCGTTACAACTTACGGTTCATATGAACTGATAGAAAGGCTGCAGGAAGCAGAAGACGAAGCAGTATTTTTACTTACAATAGGAACAACAGAAACTTCCCTGATAGAAGGAATCTCAGGAGCGGGCCCATCAGCCGATTTGACTGAATATACACCGGCAGGAGATGCCGAATTCATGGTTTTGGGAGAAGTCAGATGCTGTGAAGCACCGGCAGAAACCGTGGTGGGAGATGCAGCGGCGCCAACACCTGCAAGACTTACAAAAGCGGCACTTCAGGTTTCAAATATCCCATTTGTTATTGTTGATGCAGGTTCCAAAATCAAGCCGGATGTCGAATACGTCAATTTGGGAAGCGAATACGGAAGGGACATAAGAACCGGGAAAGGCGTTTTAAATCCGTTGGAAATATTCGAAAACGCAAAGGATTTAGGTAATGAACTCTCACAAAGGCATGAAATGCTCATAATTGGTGAAAGCATAGCCGCCGGAACCACAACCGCATTGGGAGTTTTAAAAGCACTGGGATATGAGGCAAACGAGAAAGTGAGCGGAAGCATGCCGCACAACCCTCATGACCTGAAATCAGATACCGTCAATGAAGGGCTTGAAAATGCCGGAATCACCCCCGGTGAAGCGGATGCCATGCAGGCAATCGGTGCGGTAGGAGACCCTACAATTCCTGCAGTTGCCGGACTGGTATTGGGTTCAGACATTCCTATTATTTTAGCAGGTGGAACACAGATGGCAGCAACCTGTGCGGTAATCAAATCCATTCAGCCAACATTCGACTTTTCAAGAATCAATCTGGCAACTACAGTATTCGTGGCCGCAGATGAAACAGCAGATCTCTTCGGAATTCTGGAACAGATTGATGACGGCATTACCGTCAATGTGGTTGACCCGAGATTTGAAGAATCCGAACATGAAGGATTGAAGAATTACCTTAAGGGATTTGTAAAGGAAGGTGCCGGAGCCGGAGGAGCAATGTTTACTGCACTTGTACTTGGAAATTCCGTTGAAAAACTAAGAAAAAGAATAGAAAAAGTTTGCAGATAGAGATTCACTTAATCTCTAACCTTATTTTTATTATAGGCCATCATTTCCTTATTTACTAATATCTAAAAAAAGAAAAGATATAATAGATTATATCTAAAATATGTGAGCGATTGAGCCCATAAAGACTATTATACCCATCAGCCAGCAATAATATGAAAATATATCCAAGTTTCTGTTCTGTATCAGGTCAAGCATCCATTTGATTGCAAGATAACCTGCAATTATTGATGCGAGAAAACCTAAAAGTATAGGAAAGAAGTTTGCATCCATTGCTGAGCCAATATCCTTAACCTGCAGGATGAATGCACCCAAAATGGCAGGTATTGACAATATGAAACTGAATTTTGCTGCAAATTCCTTGTCAAGGCCTATTGTAAGACCTGCTGCGATTGTTGTACCTGACCTTGAAAGTCCCGGCAGGATTGCACATGCCTGACCCAATCCCATGAATAACGCCTCTTTTTTTGTGATAGTATCGTAGTTAATCTCACCGCTTGTCATTCTTTGGGAGAGGTATAGTATTGTTCCTGTTACAAACAAAAAGAATGCAGGAACATAGAGGGCACCTGAAAAGAGTGCATCAACTGAATCCTCAAACAATACTCCAACGATACCGACAGGAATTGTTGCAAGAATCACATACCATGCAAGCCTTTTATAGGGATCTGAATAAAAACCTTCCCTGAATCTTCCCTGCAGGATATCTTGGATACTTGAAAGCCAGGATTTAATCATCTTATAAATGTCATATCTGAAAAACCACAATACCGCTATCAGTGTTCCCAGATGAAGGAAGGTATCAAAAGCAAGTGAGCTTTCAACTCCCAAAAGGTTTTGAACAAAAACCAAATGTGCAGAACTGCTAACCGGTAAAAACTCAGTCAGTCCCTGAACTATACCGATTATTATTGCCTGTAGTATATCCATAGCCTACACCGCTTAGATGTATGATAACCAGTTGTATTTGTCTTCCACTTTGGCTTCGACAATATCAAAGAATGCAGATTGTATTTTTTCTGAAACAGGGCCTCTTTTACCGATTCCGATTGTTCTGTGATCGATTGAACGGATTGGAGTTACTTCAGCTGCGGTTCCTGTGAAGAATACTTCATCTGCAATGTATAATCTTTCCCTTGAAATGGTTTCTTCAACGACCTCATATCCTAAATCACGTGCGATTGTCATGATTGAATCCCTTGTGATTCCTCTGAGGTTGGATGACGCCATTGTAGGAGTGTATAATTTGTCCCCTTCTACAAGAAAGATGTTTTCTCCACTGCCTTCAGAAACATGTCCTTCATAGTCAAGCATGATTGCCTCATCAAATCCGTTGTCGATTGCTTCAAGCTTTGCAAGCTGTGAGTTCATGTAGTTTGCTCCGCATTTTGCAAGTGTCGGGAAAGTGTCCGGTGCAGGTTTTCTCCATGATGAAACGCCGATGTCAACACCGTTTTCCATACCTTCTTCACCGAGATATGATCCCCATTCCCATGCTGCGATTGCAACGTTGACAGGACATCCTAAAGGATTTACTCCAAGTTCACCATAACCTCTAAATACGATTGGGCGTATGTAGCATCCGTCAAGTTCGTTTACACGGACGGTTTCGATTATTGCCTCAGCGATTTCATCCTGAGTATATGGAATATCCATCTTATAGATTTTTGCTGAGTCAAACAGCCTCTGAACATGTTCTTCGAGTCTGTATACGGCAACACCCTTTTCGTTTGAGTATGCTCTTATTCCTTCAAATACGCTTGTTCCATAGTGTACTACATGTGAGAGTACTGATATGTTTGCGTCTTTCCATTCTACGAATTCACCATCTATCCATACTTTTGTTGCTTTGTCATCCCAAGCCATTTTATCACATCAATTAAATAAATTTTATATTTACTATTATATTTTTATTGACTAATAAAATTTTCTTAGGCAGAATTTGAAAAATAGAAAGTTATATATAATAGTAAATTCATAATAATGTTTGTTGGTTCCGTGGTCTAGTGGTATGATACCTCCCTTACAAGGAGGGGATCACGAGTTCGAGTCTCGTCGGAACCACTCATATTCTATTTTTAAAAAATTTTATCTCCTTTAAAGTGTTTTTTCTCAATTTAAGGTTAAATTAACTCTTTTTGATAGTGTAAATTTGTTTGTTTAAAAACCAACAAAATGGCTTAAAATTTCAAATAATAAAATTTAAATACTTTCTATACTAAATTTTTAATTATCAAATAAGGAGATAAAATTATGGTAGTAAAAATTGCTATTATTAAAAGTGGTAATATTGGTACTTCACCAGTAATTGACTTATTGTTAGACGAAAGAGCAGACAGACCAAATATCGATGTAAGAACCTTTGGATCTGGAGCAAAAATGAACCCAGAACAAGTAGAAGACGTCGTACCTAAAATAGACGCTTTCGAACCTGATTTTGCAATCTTCATTAGCCCAAACCCAGGAGCTCCTGGACCAGCTAAAGCAAGAGAAATGTTATCTGCAAAAGACATCCCAGCTATTATCATCGGTGACGCACCTGGTAAAGGTAAAAAAGATGAAATGGATGAACAAGGTCTCGGTTACATTATCGTAATGTCTGACCCAATGATTGGTGCAAAAAGAGAATGGTTAGACCCAACTGAAATGGCTATCTTCAACTCAGACATCTTAAAAGTTCTCGCTGAAACCGGTGCTTTAAGATTAGTCCAAAAAACCATTGACGATGTTATTGCACAAGCAGAAGCTGGTGCAATCGAATTACCAAAACTCATTGTTACTGCTGAAAAAGCTGCAGAAGCTGGTGGATTTGCAAACCCATACGCAAAAGCAAAAGCTATCGCTGCTTACGAAATGGCAGGATCCGTTGCTAACTTAGACATGAAAGGTTGTTTCATGACTAAAGGTTTCGAAAACTTCATCCCATTAGTAGCTGCTGCTCACGAAATCGCTGCATGTGCTGCTAAATTAGCACAAGAAGCTAGAGAAATCGAAAAAGCAAATGATACTGTTTTAAGAACCCCTCACATGAAAGAAGGTAACCCAGGTTCCAAAACAGATTTAATCTCAAAACCAGAATAAGTAGCAAATTTGCTACTTTCATTTTCTTTTTTTTGTGATGATTATGTAATATATTTTTTACATAACCTTTGAAAAAAATATAGCTAAGAATTAGCTATAATGTTCCTTTTGTGGAAGGAATCTGATCATGTTCTATTTTTATTGCATCTTTTAAAGCTTTTGCAAATGCCTTAAAAACTGCTTCGGCCTTGTGGTGATCATTTTCACCTTCAACAGTGCCATAGATGTTTATTTTAGCGCTTGATGAGAATGACTCGAAAAAGTGAATGACAATGTCGGAGGTCATGTCACCAATCTTTTCATTTTTGAAGTCAAGATTCATGTTGCAGTAGCTGCGTCCGCCTATATCAATTGCCACAGTTGAGACTGACTCATCCATCGGTACAATAGCATGAGCCATTCTTCTAATGCCTTTTTTATCGCCGATAGCCTCAAGGAATGTTTCGCCTAAAAGAATTCCGACATCCTCGATAGTGTGGTGGTCATCTATTTCAAGGTCTCCTTCAGCCTTGACATCCAAATCTATCATGGAATGTTTTGAAAATGATTCCAGCATGTGATTGAAGAAGTTTACACCTGTTGAAATGCTGTATTTGCCTGTTCCATCCAGATTCATTTTTATTTCGATATCGGTCTCCGATGTTTTTCTTGAAAGATTTGCAATTCTAGTCATGATTTAACCTATCAAATAATTAATTTTAGCTTCAATAATTTAGGCTTCTTCGCCCGGACGTATGATTTTAATGCAGTCTGTAGGACATTCCATTGCACATAGCGTACAGACATGGCAATATCTCAAATCCAATATACGTGCAACGCTACCAACCTTCCAAATTTTGGCTGATTTGGGACAGATTTCTGCACACTTTCCACATCCGATACATTTGTCTTCATCAACCAAAATCCGTAACATCCAACTGCCTCCAATAATGCTATAACTTCAAGGTTGCAACTGACATTGCCTTGAATCCTATATAGATTTCCTTGCCGATATTTAGGTTCAGTTCCTTTTCGGCAGAAACTGTAATGTCGCTGCATAATGTGATGCCGCCCACATTGACCTTGACGCGAATGATTTCGCCTTCAAGTTTCATTTCAACAATTTGTCCTTTCAGTATATTACGAATGCTTGAAGCCTGCGGCTCCAACATTAAAAATATATTGTCGTAACTGATCAAAGCCAATATCACATCTCCAATTTCATAATTCCTGTTCAGTGGAGCGTTGATTTCAAATTCATCCATCTTTATAGTCATTACGCCTTTGGTTTCGTTTATATCAATGACTTCGGCCTCGATTTCATTGACATCCTTGTGCAATTCCATTATGGCATTGATCTTTTTGCATTCTTTTAGGATGGAGTAGCCTTCCTCAGTCAATGAGGTTCCTCCACCCCCACCTTTTCCGCCTTTGGTGGTGCTTACAACCTTTACATCTAAGGTTGATTCGATTTTATCTATATAATTTAATGCAGTCCTGTAGGAAACGTTGATTTCCTTTGCTGCCGCAGTCAAAGAACCGGTTTCTAAAATAGACACGAGCAAATTGTACTTTTTACTGTCAAGCAAAAAAGAGTTGCCATCTACATTGATTTTATATTCAACACCTGCTCTAACATCAGTCATTTATAAATCCCCCGAAATATAATAATTGTAAATATATTTTTTATATATAAATAACTTTTCGATTATCTGAATTCAATCCTTTCAATGAAATTCAAAACTTTATTGACAATCTTGGCTATCGGACCAAATCTTGAAGACAACTGCCTTAAACTTTCAATATCGTCTTTCTGGAAGAATTTAACCAAAATCAAGGCAAAGAAATAAACTATGACACATATGAAAATGCCTGGGAATAGCCAAAATGCATCTTTAGGTATAACGATGGCGAAAACTGCCATTATCAGGGATGCGAGAATAATCTTTACTATCGATTTTGTAGGGGCACTGGTCTTAGTCAATCTGAATACGAAATAGATGCACGGCACCATCATCAAGAAGCATGCGATGCTTGTAGCCAATGCCCCGCCTGCAATTCCCATGCTCGGAACCATCAGCCAGTTCAAAAGTCCGGTAACGATAGCTCCACCGACAAGAATATACATTGGAATTCTAGGATTACCTATTCCTTGAATTATGCTTGTTGATATTGCAAATATTGAATAGAATGTCATTCCGATTGACAATATGGCAAGGGCTGATGCACCTGCAACATATGCCGGATTTTTAAAGTATAAAATCCTCAAAGTAGGGCTTGCAAACATGGCAAGGCCGACACACATAGGCACAACAAACAGCAGCGAATACTTGTATGCCTCTGAAACATATTTCTGGAGGGTTTCGTTATCCTTAAGCTTGAAGGCTTCAGAGGATGCCGGAAGAATTGTTGTTGCAATGGAAACCGAAATGATTAGGGGAAGTCTTGCAATCGGATCTGCAGCTGCGAAAAACCCGATGTCGTCAAAGGTCAGGAATCTGCCCATGACGATTGTGCAGATATTGTAGATGAGCATTTCAGCAATTGCGGTAATGATGACCGGTATGGAAAATTTTACCAGTGTTCCCGCAAGGCTCAGCTTGTCCTTTCTTGAAAATACAAAATCATCGCTAGGCTTTGGAATATACTTCGGCATGTGGACCTTGAAGATATAGAGTGCAGCCACTACAGAAAGCGAATATCCAAGGACAGTACCCCACAATGCACCGACTGTTGAAAGGCCGATTAAAACGAAGGCTGTAGCAAAAAGAATCATACCCAACTGCTCTACAGCACGGGTGTATACGATATACTCCATCTTATATACGCCCTGAAAGGCTCCCCTGAAGGCACCGACAATGACGCTGAACGGAGTGATGAGACCAACAATCTGAAGCGGAACCATTGCCAGAGGCTTGTGAAGATATGAATGGGCAAGCCATGGAGCAACGACAAATATCATCAGCACTCCAAACAGAAGTCCCAGAAATACCATTATCTTCAGGGCCGTGTAGATAGTCTGGCGAGCCATGTCATGCTCACCGACGGCTTCATACTCCGCTACGTATTTTGCAATGGCAGGAGGAAGCCCACCGGCTGACAATGTCTGAAAAATTCCCTGAAACGGCAATGTAATTCCTAAAATACCATAGGCAGTAGGACCTAAAAGTATTGCCATTAAGAAACGGTATATATAACCTCCCAGACGGAAAATTATGTTACCTATGAGAATTATCAAACTACCCCTTACTAACTTGTTAGCCATATTATAACCTATAAAAAGTGTTTTAATGTATTTTAACTAAATTATACTATTTAAATATATTTATTCAGGAAATTTTCAAATTCCTTTAAAGTCCTTTTCAGTGACTCCATTCCGTAAGTGTCCCTTTTCATCTCATCCAGGGAGTCTCTAGACCAGAATGAAGCTCCAAGGTTGGAACCGAAAGGCCCTCCGCTGACCGGGATTATTCCATGAATCATGAAATATGTGATGTTTGAGAGATGTGCAAAGTCCTGGCCTCCAGTACGGTCGCCTCCAACGGCAATGCTCATTCCGATTTTGCCCCTTAGGATGTTGTAGTCAACAGCTTCAAGGGCTCTTGTGCGGTCCATGATTATTGACATGTTTGCGGATACGGATCCTGACTGGACAGGCGTTGCAAGGATGATTCCGTCTGAGTTCAGGAGGTTTTCATAGACTTCAGCCATGTCATCCTGGATTATGCATTTCTTGTTTTCTAAACAGTAATCGCAGTGCATGCATGGCTTTAAATCCTTTCCCCGGCATGTGAAGATTTCAGTTTCAAAATCATGATTTTCTAAATGACTCAAAGCTTCGCTTAAAGCATAATATGTGGTATCATTTCTTGGACTTGCGCAGATTCCAAAAACTTTCATAGAAATACTTTGTTAAAATTGGTTAAAATAATTTTAGAAAAAAAGAAAGGGAAATAGAGAAATTAATCTCTATTTAAGTGTAATTTTAACTTTCTTGGTTGCTGCTTTATAAGCATTGTTACCTGCAAATTTAACAACCGCTTTGTATTTACCTTTTTTGGTTAATTTTTTGATTTTAAAGATAGCTTTACCTTTAGCATTGGTTGTTGCTTTGAAAGTTTTTTTACCTATTTTGAGTGTTACTTTTGCACTTTTAATAGGAGTTTTACCAGATTTTAAGGCTATAGCGTATTTTTTAACTTTTTTCTTAGCTTTAAAGGTTGCTTTTTTAGCAGTTATGGTAGCTTTCTTAACTACTACAGGTTCCGGAGTAGGTGTTGGGTCCTCTTTGACTTTAGTTACAACAACAATTTGTTGTAAAGCTAAAAACATTCCTTTGTTAAGAATAACTGAGACATTATTACTATCTTTTGCGGTACTAGTAATATCTTTTTGATAAACACCAATTGTATTTTTAACTACAGAACCATTATTTGTAATATTCCACACATTATCATCAAGTACTCCATTTATGGAAATGCTAGCCCTACCAGGTTCAGAACCTGCACCGAAAATATAAACTGTAACATTATTTGCATCTTTAGATGAAATATCTAAAGTGGAATCAATTTGAAGTTTTCTATCACCATTTCCATAAGCACCTAATAAATCTGCACAATTTGAAATATAAACATCTTTGATAACTTTACTTTCAGTAGAATTGTACAAATAGATTAAAGTACTAGGATAAATACCACCACTAAGGTTTCTATTTAATTCCAATGAATTATTTCCATTTATAATGCAATTAGTTACGTCATAGACTAAAACACCATAACCACCGTTACCTACTGCATTAGGTTGATCCCTAATAAATGCAACAGGAGTTAATGATTTTTTATTAAAGGTAGCATCTAACATGTTAGCATTATCTCCAGAAATGGAAGTGTATGGAACATAAATAAATGCTTTAACAATTACTGAACCGCTTTTTAAACTAACAGTCCAATTATCAACCCTATTTTGTGTACCAGAAGCATATTTACCATTTCCATCAGCACCTATAAAATTAGAACCATCAATAACGATATCTCCAGTGATAGTTCCTTTAAAGAAAGGTTCTGTACTAGTCTGATTATATAATGCTTTATTGAAGTATCCATTATATAATAAAACTGCATCAATAGATTTATTATTTAAAATTTCATCTTTTAATAATAATT
Organism: Methanobrevibacter sp.; assembly: GCF_045120835.1. Lineage (GTDB taxonomy): Archaea > Methanobacteriota > Methanobacteria > Methanobacteriales > Methanobacteriaceae > Methanocatella. Next base: position 2,832 of record NZ_JBGVFE010000115.1, on the reverse strand, counting down.
GAGCAGTGTAATTAACTTTGTCATAAGTTCCTGTTCTTCCAGTATAAGTAGTAGAAGGAGTTACAGGCCTAATTGTATTATCAATTAAAGATACTTTTTGAGTTCCAGCAGTTAAATATACTTCAGTAGAATCAATTTCCACACCATCTGCTAATAATTTAACAACATAAGTAGCATTTTTATTAGTATTTACTGTAATGGTGATTTTATTGCTGATGCCAGGGTATGCAATAGGTACTTTATCATCTGAATATACTTTACCATCACGTTCGGTGACTAAAGAAAGGGAGGTTGAAATTAACTCTTGTTTAGCAGTTAAAACAGATAGAGCCTGTTTATATGAAACACCATAAGCTCCTTCAGCACCAATGGCAAGAATTTCTGTTTTCCTAGTACTGTTAAAGTAATCAGTCACATCCCATTTATTATATTGATAATAACTACCTGATTTATGTTCAGGATTTGTTAAAAATTTACCATTGATCTTATATGTGGCATCTGAACTGGCTAATGCAACATTGGTTAAGGACATTTCCAATACATTAGTTAATGAAGTTGTATCATAAGTTAATGTTGTATTAGAGTTTGTCCAGATTTGATTATCATTAATCCAATAATTAATTACATCACTGTCTCCATCATCATAAGCTAAAACCAATCCGATTAATTTAATATAACCGAGATTAGTAGCAGTTTCCTTGCCAGGCATAGAGGTAGTATTAACTTTAATCTTTAAAACAGTACCATTTAAACCTGCTAATTGACTGGTTATATCATAATGTATCATATAATCAAGATTAGATTTTGTTGCATGGTCAGTTACATCATAAACCACAGTTTTATCTGTAGCCTTATAACATAAAGATTCATTGTAAGTTACTTGATTATTACCTGTTTCAATAGTGGTGTTAGCAATTACACCCATTGAATCATCAGCTCTAACACCATAAACATTCACATAAACATCCGCACTCTTAATTGTTTTTGCATCTGACGGAATAGTATAACTTAATTCCCCACTTTTTGCCCACGGGTTTTCAGTTACAACATCCACTCCCCCGGATACTGATCCGGAAGCTGTAGGTTCTGAATCTCCTATAACAGCTTCATCGTCGCCGGATGCAATTGCATCATCTGCATCTTGTGCAGACACTGCACCAATTGAGAGGACAATCATTAAAATAAAAATAGATATAAACAAAAATTTTTTATTCTTCATAATAATCCCATTTTTAAAACATGTTTTGCGTACCAAGTCCCTTATGTAATAAAATAAATTATATTTATATTAAGTTTATTAGTACAATTTTACTTTAAAGTAATACTAATATAAATCTTTCTAAAATCAAATTATTTAAAAAAATAATACTACTTTATAAAGCGATGAAAAAAAAATAAGGATTTAGTAATACTTTTGATTAAAAATCAAATAATAAATAAGAAAAAAGTATTACTATGCAATTAATTTCTCGGATAAGAATGAGATGTTGCCACCCCATTCTCTCCTAAGAACCGCACGAGTGCCTTTCAACACATACGGCTCAAGCAAATCTTTACCCGAATGTCCTGTTATATCGCCTGTTCTCAAAGTAACTCTCCTTACTCTTGTCATAGGGACTGTAGTTATGTTTAATCATAGCATGGCGACGGATTTTAAACCAATCCATTCTAATCAAATGGTTTTTCTCTTTAGGACCAGTCAAAATCCAATTGCCTTTATGAACCCCATCATCATAATAAGGAAAATACTTGTTTTTAATCCAATTCCAACTCTTCTTAGGATGCATTCTTCTTAAAAACTTATATACCTTTCCCCACATATAATAATGCATATCGCTAAACACTTTCTTTGAAACAACATGACACCAATAGTTTGCAGTGCCCCTAATCAAAGGATTCAGCCTATAAATCAAATCATCCACACTAAGACCGTAATACTGTTTAAAAATATCATCAACCTTGGATTTATAACTTTTAATACTTGCTTTTGAAGGTTTAATAAAACATTTCTTACCCATCTGTGTATCATATTGTCTGAAATTAAATCCAAGGAAGTCAAAACCGTCGGAAATGTGTGTAATGCGGGTTTTGTCCTCAGCGAGGGTCAGACCCCTCTCATCAAGATAAGGATCGAGAATATCATAAACTCTCTCAATATCGCTCCTATTTGATGCAAATATCACGAAATCATCGGCATATCGGACTACACGATAATTACCTTTGGTAATAAATGTAGTGTATTTCCCACCATAGTGTTCTCGTGTATGGGAATAATATGAGATTCCCAAATACTCCTCCAATCCAGTAAGAGCAATATTAGCCAATAATGGAGATAGAATGCCTCCCTGAGGAGTTCCTCTTTGTGATATATGGAAAACTCCATCATCGACATAACCAGCCTCTAAAAATCTTTTCACAAGTTTAATTAACGGAAAGCCTTCTAATTGTTCTAAGATAAACTCATGACTGAGAGTATCGAAACACGATTTGAAATCGCCTTCAAATACCCAACACCATTTACCACGACTGATATTATTAAAAATTCTAGCCACAGCATCGTGTACACTCCTTTTAGGTCGAAAACCATAACTTATGGGTTCAAACCTAAATTCCCATTGGGGCTCAAGAGCCATACGAACAATCTCTTGATAAATCCTATCAATAATTATAGGAATACTTAACGGCCGCAATTTTCCGTTTTTCTTTGCAATATATTTTCTAAAAGCAGGTTTGGGCCTATGAGACTTGATATTTCTAGATTTAAGCTCATAAAATAATTTTATTCTTTTCCTATCAGTCAAAGCACGAAACCCATCAATTCCCGCAGTTTTA
>NZ_JBGVFE010000114.1:0-3627 GCF_045120835.1 Methanobrevibacter sp. | reverse complement strand
TGTCCGAGTCCGGGTATAATAAATGAAAAAATACCATATTTTAGGGAATTGCTATCCATTACCATCATCTCTTTTATTTATTTCATCTTAATGTTTAATTAAAATTACTTTGTCATTAATTATTTTAATACTTTTAGATTTTTCAACAAGAATTTTAATCGTAGAATTAATATTTTGGATGTGAAAATCTTTATCATATATTGCGACAAATACTATATCATGAAGCGGAAGATTCTTTTGATGATGCTCGTTGCGTTTTTGATAATCGGCGCTGCAAGTGCCGGCGAAAATGTAACATACTCCAATCAATCAGAAAACGTAACATTTGAGGGAATAGATTTTGTGATTCCTCAGGGCTTTGGCGAGTCACGGGACATGGAGGATTTTGATGAGCTTGGCTCTGAAGGCCAGACATGCTTTTACATCAATGAAGCCGATGGTGAAATCATCATCACGGTCATTTCCGACTGGATGGGAATGAGTCTCGATGAGCTCTACAAGGAAGGGGCAAATCAAACTTCAATAAATGGCCATGAGGGCTGGAATTACACAGAGGATGGCCTGCACTATTTTGCATACGTTCATGATGACAAGGGCATTTTAATCGGCGTTACAAACGAGACAAGATTATATGAAGTAATCCTGGAATAATTCTTTTTTTTAAAAAACAAGCATTGTTAAGTCTAAAGGTGGATGGAACCTTTAGAACTTAAACTAAAAATTTTTTTAGTGTAACACGGGAGTGTGTTACAATAACTAATATGATTTCTGTTTTATTTAAAGGTATAGATATTTTCGCATGCCTAAAAATCAATTTAAGCGGATTTTTTAAAATTGATTTTTGGCAATTTTTTTAGTAATTATTTAATACCTTGACAACAATATCTAGTAATAGTGATAGAATGAGCATAACAAGAAAACATATAATTATTCTTTTAATTCTAATGGGGGCTTTGGTCATTGTTTGTGCGGCTTCAGCGGAAAATGCAGGGGCAGCAAAGGCATCAAAAACCAAAGTCAAAATTCATAATTTTAAATCTGGAGAACTGTGGGCGCCTAAGGCTACCAAACTTCCCAATGGCGATGCGATAGCGGGATATGTTGAATATTCCTCTAACAGTCAGTTTGCCAGGGGAACCGGTGTGGTTGCATGGTACTACGGTTTTGGAAACGAGGACATTGATCCGCACCACACAAAGCTTGTGAAGGCCAAGTTCTACTTCAAGGATTCCAAGGGAAACAAGAAAACCAAAATCGCAAAAGGTGACGGGGGACATATTTCCACCAGCCTGATTGAGGGATATACTCCTTACAAGGCAAAAGTCTGGTATACAACTTATTAGATGTGGCTTGGCGTTTTAGAAATAGTGAAAAGAGTTGGATGGCTCTGTTTGATATCAGGTGTTGAATTAAAAAAAATAATAAAAAGAGTTGTAAAAACTCTTTTTTTAAATTATTTGACTACTATTTTTACTTTTTTGCTTACTTTTGTGTAGTAGGCATTTCCTTTATATGTGACTGCAGATTTGAAGGTACCTTTTTTGTTTAGTTTAAGCTTAAATACAGCATTACCTTTAGCGTTGGTTTTAGCAGTATATTTTTTGCCGTTAACCTTAAAGGTCACTTTAGCTTTGGACAACGCCTTGTTTTGGTTTGTCTTTAAGGTTACTGAGTATTTTTTGCTTTTTGCGCTACGCTTGAAGGTTTTCTTTTTGGCAGTCAGTTTTGGAGTTGCCTTGCCGACAGTTATTTTGGCGGTTGCAGTTGATTTGGCATAACTGTCGTTGCCTTTGAAGGTTATTGTTGCAGAGTATGTTTTTGGAGCCAATTTGTCGGTTGAAAACTTGACCTGGCCGTTTTTATCGGTGGTCAGTGTTGCTTTTTTGCCATTTGAAAGTTCAATGCTTACATCAACGCCGACTATGGCATTTCCTCTGATGTCTGTCAGGCTCACGACAAGGTATTTTCCTCCATTATAGACTGTAGCAACGTCTGGGGAGGTAATTTTCACTGATTTGATGGTAACAGTGAAGTTATTGCTTTGTGCAGTATCGGCAGTGTAGTTTTCATTGCCCGGATAGTTTATTGTTGCCTTGTAGCTTCCCCTCTGCAATTTTGGAGTTATTGTTGCGGTTGCAAATCCGTCTGTTACCCTGACGGTATAATTGACGCCGTTTATGGTGACATTCACATCGTCTGTGAAATATCTGTTGGCGGTTATTTGGATTGCAACTGATGCGTCCTCTTCGAAATCGGCTATGTCCATGATTTTTATATCAGGTTTTATGGTGACCTGGAACGGATTACTTTCAGCACTTGAAGAGTAATAATCTCCTGTTTGCTCAAATGTAAGTTTTGCAGTCTGTTTTCCAGGACCTGCATTCGGGGTAACGAGTTTTGAACCTTTTCCATTTACAATGCTTATGACGTATTTGTCAAATCCGATGCTGACAACTACAGTGCCACTGAATTTATCACCCAGTTTGCTTTCGGTGACTGTAACTGTAAATGAGGTTCCGTTGAGGAAATCATTTATATTGCTTATCTCGAATTCAGGAGATGTCATGAATTTGGAATCAGTTGTATTCACTTCTCCGTTCATTGAATAGATGGAGTTGTCATCCTTGCCGTTGTCGACAAATATGTCATTGTTTAGGGTTACATCGTCACCGTTATTTGTCCAGATTGCACTTGCATTTGGTGCGCTGTTGTCTTTGATGGTGGAGTCTGTCATGTTTAATGTTCCGTAATTGGTGATCGCTCCGCCTGTTTCATTTGCACGGTTATTGTTGAGCTCACAGGAGAGTATTTTCACTTCTCCATTATTATAGACTGCTCCTCCGTAGTTATTTGCGCTATTATTGGAGAGGGCAGTGTCAATCATTGTTAGTTTACCGCTGTTGCGTATTGCACCTCCATATCCGGTATCGCCATTTGCACTGTTGTTTTCAATTGTGGAGTTGATAATTGTAAGTTCATCTATATTGTAGATTGCTCCACCGGAAGCGGAAGTTCCGGTTATGCTGTTGTTGTTTATTTTTGTGTTTTTGATTGTCACGTTAGTGCCGGAATTGATGGTACTTATTCCGCCTCCTAATCCATATCCTGTTCCTTCAACACGATTATTTTCAATAAGGGTGTCGGTTATTGTCATTGTACCTCTATTGCAGTAGACTCCTCCTCCGTATATGGTAAACACTCCTGATGCGCTGTTGTTCACTATTTGGCAGTTGTCCATGCTTAATGTGCTATCGACACTATAGATGGCGCCTCCATAATTTCCATTATTTCCATTACCGATTACCCTATTGTTTTCAAATAGGCAATTGGAGAGTGTTGTTGTACTTTTTGAACTACCTATTGCTCCTCCACCACATTCTCTTCCTTTCACTATATTGTCTGTTAGTTTACAGTTGTTAAGTGTCAGTGAACCTCTATAAGTATAGATTGCTCCTCCACTTTCTCCAAAACAGTCAATTATGCTATTGTTGGATAGTGTGGAGTCGGCGATTGTCAGATTTCCTCTGTTTTCAATTGCTCCTCCAAGATGTGACTTACAGTTTATGATGTTCAGGTTTATTATTGTTAGATGGACATCGGCGTTAACGTAAAATGCTTTTGCAAGTC
>NZ_JBGVFE010000113.1:0-3693 GCF_045120835.1 Methanobrevibacter sp. | reverse complement strand
CCATCCGCAATCAAATATATAATTTTATATATTCATTAAAATATATTATTCCTTATAAGGAAAATTTTCCTATTGATTTATAATTAAAGGGATAACATGTTGAACAAAAAATACATTATAATGCTATTATTGATAATAGTGGGTATCTGTGCAATATCGACGGCAAGTGCAACAGATGACATTGAGTCAGTAGCGGCAGCAGATGATAGTGAAGCTTTAGCCGTGGATGAAGCAGTCTCTGAGGATATTCCAACCAGTTTAGATGAAGATTTAGAAAAAAATATAGAGTCAGATAAAGAAGTAATTTCAGCACCGGCGGATGATGAAAAGCTTTCAGGCCCGTACTCTTCGCTCTACACTGTATCTCTTGAAAGCGAGTATAAAATCTCCTCATATTCATCAGGCAAAATAACCGGTAAAATAAACGGTTATCCATCATACATGCCAGAATCTTATCTCAAACTAATGGCGTATGATGTTAATGGAGCATTAAAGTATACAAGTGGGAAATTTTCAACATCAAAGTCCACTTTTTCAATAACTATTACTAAAAATACTCTTCTTCCGGGAATGTATCTTTTAGTGGCAGTAGATGAGGGAGACATTATGGCCAAATCCATTTTAAAGGTCACTGGTCAATCAACAATCACTGCCAATGATTATAGTTCAAGTTACATGTCCGGCGCTACAATGTATGCCAGGATAACTGATGCAAAGAATGGAAAACCGTTAAGTGCACTTAATGTGGGTGTTGCATTCAGCAACGGTAAAACTACAGTAACCAGGTATTTCTATCCTAACAGTAACGGTGAAATCGCTTTTGAACCTCCTGTTGGTGTTGGAACATGGACCGTAACCATTTTCCCTGGCTTTGACTATATTACTGGCCAAACCGTTAAAAAAGCGACAATTACAAAATCCTCAGCAACAATATCTGCCCATAAGGTAACCGGATATAAAGGATTTAAAACAACCCTGAAGGCAACAGTTAAAAGTCACGGCAGAAACGTTAACGAAGGTACTGTTAAATTCAAAATCAACGGTAAATCCTATAAGGCTCCCGTTAAAAATGGTGTAGCTACCAAAAAGATCAAATTGAAAAAACTTAAAAAATACAAATACACTGCAAAATTTTTAGGAACCGCTAATCTGGGCAAAACAAAAACCGCCAAAGCAAAAGCGGTGCTTAAAAACAGACAGAAAGTTAAAATGTCCTTTAAAAACCCGGTCGTATACATGGGCAAAACAAAAAAGGTTGTAGTTAAAATAACATCCAAAGGCAAAAAGGTCAAATCCGGCTGGCTGTACATTAAGCACAAAGGTGGAGTAGATAAGGCTCCGGTTAAAAACGGAAAAGTAATACTCTACGCTGTAGGTTTAGTAAAGGACCATTACAGAGGAAGCAACGGACTTACTTCTTACTATAAAAAGACTGTGTCCAGAAGCTACTGGATGAAATATGCTCCTACCGACCCTAAATACAAACCGCTTAAAGTGAAATACAAATCCACTTCAAAATATAAATGCCCATCCTGCGGCAAAAAACGCACACACAACCATTACGAGCACGGTTGGTATAGAACATACGTCTATCATATTAAAGTATCATAGAGAGGATTGACATCTTCTCTTAATATTCTTTTTTTTCCAAAATATTAGTTCAATATAAAATTAAACCTTATTAAAGCTACTTTACAAAATTGTCGTGACAAAAACATCCACTATAAACTTTACGGCAAAAATAATTGAAAAACTGTCAATATAGCTACTTCACAACCTAAAAATAGGACAATTTCAAAAAGCCATCATGTGAAAAAATTATTTCCACTGCCCATTTTGTTCGTATAGACTTAAACTATATTCAAAAATCAAATAGACATATATTTATATATTCAATCATATACCTTTAATCGTATTTTTTGTTTAATCAAAAAATAACAGTTTTTTGGAATTCTAAAAATTCTTCAAGGAGCACAAAAAATATGAAATTAAAAAAGACAATACTCATATTAATTTTATTCACATGCTTGATATTCAGTATTGCAGGAGCATGTGCCGGTGACGCCGATGGAGCCGGCATGAATGCAACCGATACTGATGAGAGATTATCAAGTATTGATGACAATCAAATTATCAAAGAGAACAGTGACGACACACTTGGAGCCACTTCAACATTTCAATCGTTAAACGATGAAATTGACCATGCAAGTGCCGGCTCCACAATAACATTAAAAAATGATTATGCTTATAGTAATGGAGACTACCCAGTCCAGATAACCAAGAAAATAAAAATTAACGGTAACGGCAAAAGCCTTGACGGAAAAGGCGAAACTCGAATACTTAGCATATATTCCGATGCAGAAATAAGCGACTTAACTATTAAAAACGGTAAGGATGATGATAAGGGCATTTCAGCAATCTATATTAATCCAAACTGCAAACTAACTTTAAAAAACTGTATCATAGAAAGCAATACAGGACTGAGGGGAGCAATATTAAACAATGGTGAATTAATATTGACCGGCTGCACAATAAAAGACAACTCAGGAAACACTACTGGAGCAATCTATAATACCGGTGCGGGCCAGATAACGCTAACAAATACAATAATAGAAAGAAACACCGCAACAGGATCCAGCGGAGCAATATACAATATAGGAAAATTGACAATGACCGGCGGTGCAATTAGCGATAATGCTGGAAAACATGGAGGAGCGATCTTAAATACAGAAGACAGTGAATTAACACTAGAAAATGTAAGAATTGAAAACAACAACGCAACAGAATACGGAGGAGGAATCTTAAATCAAGGAATAATGACAATAACCAACTCCGCATTCATAAATAACCGAGCAACTTCTTATGGAGGAGCCATCTTTAATAATGGAAATCATGAAACAAGAATAACCGGATCAGCTCTAAAGGACAACCGGGCATCAAGGGGAGGAGCAATCGTCGCTTATGCCGGAAATATCCGAATAGATAAAAGCAACATTACAGGCAACATCGCTTCATACGGAGGAGCAATAGAAAATTATGTGACACTTAAAATAACCGAATCCCGACTGGAAAACAATGGCGCAAATTATGGAGGAGCAATCTATAATTTCAATACACTAACTATTGACAATACTTATATGGGAGGAAATATCGCATTAGGAAGTGGAGGAGCAATTTACTGTAATAATGAGAGCAATACAGCTACAATCACCTACTCTACAATGGAAAACAACAACGCAGGAGACTCAGGCGGAGCAATCTTTACCAAAAAGACCTTGATAATACAACACTCCACCTTTACAAATAACCTGGCAAAAGAAGGAGGGGCAATTTCCAATGAAGGCACATTAACAATTACCGACTCCTCACTAAAAAACAACAATGCAACCACCGTAGGTGGAGCAATCCGCATAGTTGAAGGTAAAACAACAATATCAGATACTTCAATGGAAAACAACCATGCAAAAGATGGGGGAGCACTATACATATCCAATGGCGATGTGACAGTGACCTCAGGCACACTGAAAAGCAATGCCGCAACAGAGTACGGAGGAGCAATATATGCCATCAATAGCATATTGAAAATAACCGGCACCGGACTGACAGACAACAGCGCAGAAAATGGAGGAGCAATCCTTTGTGTAAATACCACCACAACAGTTACCGGCCTCACACTGGAAAACAATGCCGCAA
>NZ_JBGVFE010000112.1:0-39734 GCF_045120835.1 Methanobrevibacter sp. | reverse complement strand
GTCCTGAGGAAATGTAGAGGTTCGGGTCATCCTCAAAATTAGTCAATTTCACAAATTTTGGAAAATCTTTTACAAAATCTGCATAGGTTATATCTTTGTATCCTGGAAGTGTCCTGGTTAAAAATAGAACGTTCCGTACTGATGTTGCAAAGTTATTTCTACGGCCTTTTTCACTTATTATGGGGCCTGGTAGTAATTTGTGGTATTGACTAATTGAAGTCATAATTCTCTAGGTTTAATGTATCATTTTGATTAGTTCCGTTATTAGAAAAATAGCTATGCCTCCAAACAGGGCCATTAGTATTCCACCGATTACTTTGAGTACTTGGAATGTACGGTTTAGTTCGGCTATGCTTATGGCTAGTTTGTCTTGTGTTTTGTCTAATTTGTTCAGAGTATCTTCTATTTTGTCTTGGTTATGGAATATTGTAGCTACTTGTTGTTCTACAGCTGTGATTCTGCTTTCCTGGAAACATGTTTCGTCATGATGTGGGAATTTGTTGTCCGTCATTTTCATCACTTTCGTATTCGCTTGCGGGGTCGATGTCTACAATATTTTCTTCTTTGTCAGGTTTCATTATTCATCATCCACCTTGACATCGTCCATGTTGTCTTCAGGATATAATTCAGTATCTGCAAATGTTATGTCATTATCTTTTTCAGTTATTTTTGCGATACCAAATTCAAATATATTGTTGAAAATATTGTTTGGCCATTTTGCATCGATTGTTGCAATGACAAAACCTAAGATATATCCGAATATTTCAGCTAACTGTACGGCATCAACTGGTAAATTATATCCATGTGCTGCTGCTCCCGCGATGGTTTTTGTAGCTAGCATTACCAGGATATATTTCACTATGGTTGATCCGTTTCCTATTATATTTTCTGTGTATTTCTTTGACATGTCAATTCACCATTTAATATTATTTTTTATGTGAAATAGTTCCGTCCAGAGTCGAACTGGAGTTTCGGGTTCCAAAGACCCGTGTGATTACCACTACACTACGGAACTAAAAAAGGTGGTTCTGGGGGGATTCGCACCCCCAATTCCCATCAGCTGGGAATTCTCGACTTGTACTATTGAGGTATAACATGAAAAAAAAGATAGAGAATTTTTGCCTTTAAATATATACGTCTGAGCTAACTATCTTATAAAAAAAATAAAAAAATAAAAGCATTGGTCTCCAAATTCCTTTTTTCTCATTAAAAATATTATTTTTGACAGAACCCTTTTTTTTACAGGATGTGATAATAAAAGGAATTGAAAAATATATGATCTTCCCAAAATGGTTTTTAGTTCAAATATATTTTTTTGGAGGATTAAAAATGGAAAACATGAATCCGCTTAATATATAACTTGAAATATAAAACCCTTATAATGTCCAGGCGGATATCAGATTAAAAACATATAAATTTATTTAAGGAGTAAAAATCTTTATGATTGAAAAATTACGAAAACAATAAAACAACACTTGCCCATTTTTTTGTAGTAGATAAAAGATACAAACTTCAAGTAAAAGAATCCTATTTTTGAGTTTCACCAGAGTTTCCCTTATTTTTTCCAGTTTCCTCGAATAGTTCAACTATTGATTTCCGATTATTTGATTCGTGCAGTACCAAACCACATTTTACACAAAACGTCTCTCCCATGTGTTCGTCTAAGAGAGAATAATCTGAAGATTTACAGATAGGACAGAAACTATCTGCGTGTTTCATTTGATATTCACTATTAAGTTTCATCACATCCACATTTTCATAAACCAACCAGGCATTATTTTTACTAAAAACTTATTTGGGAAAATATATATTTTTAATTCCTTCATTATACACTGTAAGAGATAAAAATCAATAAAAATAAATACTGTCAATTGCATATTATTATTTAGAGTTGGAAGTTTTTTTTTGGATTTTTAGGGAAATCCTTTTAGCGTTGTAAATTTGGCTTCCAGCTCATACCTTTTAGCTTGTTTTTGTCTGTTTCTTATTGTATGACCTTCACTGAGTAATACTTTTCCGTTACGTTTTTGGTAAAAAGTATTACTGTTTAGGTGCTGCAAAATTGAGTATAATGTGTATCGGTTATGCAGCTTTTAGTTATACACATTGATGTGTATATAGCTCTTTTTTCCTGGTCTTAATGAGTGTGTATTGATGTGTATACTCCCCAATTTAGTAATACTTTTAACCTAAAAAGTATTATTTTAGATTGAGAAACGCAGCAAAAATATAACTCAAATCAAAAAATAAAGAACCAAAACTTTTAAAACTCAATATTACTAATTAAAATAAAGTAAAATTGAAAATAAAGAAAAATAAGAAACATTTATATATATTAACGTCATATAAATAATATTATGTAACAGGCGGGAAGCTGCGACAAAAAATTATTTTGTCTGGTGGATCTGTTACAAAATACAACGCTAAAAGGAGACTTGAAAAAATGGTTTTAACACTCACAACCGAAGAGTATAAAAAAATTTTGTTTGATCCTTACGGTGACACCACATTAAAAGAACTCGAAGAGGACAAACACAACATCGAAAATGTAGACGATCTATTAAAATTTTTGGGCTTTGCCATAAGTCATAATTATTATACTGGTAGTTACTGGAATTACTTATATAATTTTAATGACGAACTCGAAAAAATTGTTTTATCCCTCAACCTGGACGAAGATTATTTAAAATATTTGACCCATTACGCAGACGCTAAAGGCGATATATTTATTTTTTCAAAATTTGATTTTGAACAATACGCCCCGACAGGTTCCGAACTTGATGACAAAATTAAATTTATTTCCTCCAAGTATGACAGGATATTAACACAAGATGAATTTAACAGCTTTTCAATTATCGATAAATATGACTACGCCCGCGAAGTGTACCAAATCCCCGACGGATTAGACTGTTTCATTGATTATGAAAAAATGTATTATCAGTTAACATGGGATGAAGGAATCGAAGAATTAAACAACGAATCGTTTATATTATTTGACTTGTTGGAATAGTTGCCCCCGCAACTATTCAATATTTTTTTTTGAGAGGTGGCGGACATGATCCAAAAAATTTTAATTTATATCCGTTGGTTATTAATTTGTATGATTTTTGAAGTATTATTATTATACTTCATTTAAATTTTATTTTTTTTCTTTATTTTTCGGCTTTTTTCATATAATTTTTTGCAAACTTTTTATAAATTGGCAATTTATCTAGGGTAAAAGGCAAATTTTTATATAACTTTTTAATTTTTGTTTATTGGCCTTGAATCCTGCGGACGTTCCAGCTATATAAAAAAAGGGTTTGCAAATATTGGCCAGATTCAGCAGCAAAGCCCGCAAAATTATTTTTATAAAAAATTTTTTATAAGTAGATCCATTAAAAATTTGATGTTTTCCAGATTATCGGGAACAATCACCATATTAAAGTATATTTGAAAAAATAATTTTTCTAAATTCGGCCGAATTGGAGCCGAATCCGCAAAAGTATTACTAAGTAATACTTTTTAGGGTAAAAAGCAGTGTTTTTAGGTGAGAAATCGACTATTATTGTATTTTGCATAGAGGTATCTCATGTTTTCTATTCGTATCTCTTCTCTGAGTAAGAGTTTGCGTAAATGCTCGAAGCTCTGGTCTTCATTAGAAATCACAAATTCTGTGCTATACTCTCTTTTCACTGTATATCCTCCTATTAATAAAATTTAAAAGTGTATGTGCAAACTATTTTCCTAGTAATCCTAGTCTGCACATTTCGTTTTCCACTTTTAGTTTTTCGGTTTCCCAATCATCATGTTTATGAGGGCCTAAACCACCAGACCCTAATCCGTAGAATTTGTCACCGCCTCTTTTTTTATTCTTATGGTAACTTTTCATTCGGGCATCAGCGTTTTGTTCAAGTATTCTATTATCGGAACATTTTTTACTGCAATATTTCTGATTACCATGTGTTTTAATGTAAGGTTTACCACAGTATTCACAAGTTGCTATGATTTCATCTTGGTTTTCTTTACTACGGATATATGCAACTCTACTGTTATGCTTATCCTGAAGTTTTTTCATCTCAACCCTACATTCATCACTACAATATTTCTGACTATTCCACCTTTTCACAAATTCTTTACCGCAGCATTTACATCTCATCCCTGCCTGCCTTTACAAATATTTTAATAACACTCAACTTCATCAGGATTAATACCGAACATGTCCACAGCCATATCAATAGCATCACGTGGAGTAGGACCATTTGATACAGGAGTACCATAATTCGGAGCATACTTTTCCCGACCTTCCACATAATCAAATAATAACCATTCGTCAGAATGCGGATTATACAAAACAATATACTTAGGATTCATCATTTTTTCACCTCTGCAAATTCAAACTCATCAATATGCTCAATGATATACTCATGAGCAACACTCGCCAGGAACTGATAACTTAACTTCCTGTTAGTTGCCCTATCATAGAAACATTTAGCCTTTGGATTGAAATCCTGGTAATCAATCAGAATTTCAAGATACCTTCTAACTTTTGTTGGAGATAATTTCCTCATGTCAAGTGTATGATCCAAAATGTCAGTGACCTCTTGAATTACACTTTTGCGATAATTATATTTTCCCGGAAACATTAAATCTTCAAAACAGGTCATAGATTCAGTCACCTCTATAATATTTGCAGTCAGTTAAACCACCGGTAGGATTCGGTTTACCTAATGGATTTAGACAACCTACTTCAAATTCATATTCCTTTTTACTTGGAACTTCTATCATATCGTTACATTCACTGCATAAATGCAATTCAGTAATACTAATATCTTTACACATATTTCATACCTCGTTAACTTTTTTCTTAAATTCAACCCATTGTTCCTTATCAAATAAATAATCAATGTACGGAGTTTCAAGGACAATCTTCCCTTTAGCACGTGGAATCTCTTTCCCATCATACACACTGACACTGAAACTATCAATCCACTTACCATTATAACCCATTATTTAACCCCTAAGTTTTTGAAAATAATCTTCTATTTCCGCTGCTTTTTGTTCTGCAGTTTTAGTTAATTCCACATGGGAAATATACTCACAATCAATAACCTGATTATCTAAAATCAGGCAGCCGTCTTTAAAGAAATAATCATCTCCAGGCTGTATCTCTTCATAATCAATACCAATACCGTCAACTGCAACCGCTTTACCTAATTTTTTAGCTTTATCTAAAAACTCGATTAAAACATCTTCATTCATAATCTACACCTAAATTATCCGCCAATTGTTTCAAAATCATCTGACCAAAAGCTGTCTTTTCATCATGAATACTAGCTTTGATTATATTCTCAACAGAATCCAACAGCTTATTTAACTCAATATTATCTTCATAAATAGCATTCAATCTATTACATATTGGGGCTAAAGCAATAGCACAGTCATTCGCATCTTTAAAAGTTTTGAAACTTATTGTTATAAATTCCCATGTGCCATAATCCTGAACTTCTTTAAGTGTGACGGTATTTGAATCGTCAACTGTAACCTGAAATCTTTTCATTCGGAATCCTCCTGGTGAGGGATTACTTGAATTCTAGTAATGTTTAGAGAATCAGTATTCATCACTAACTCATGGAAGACATGGAACCAACCGTCAATATTGATAATAACCTCCTCAGTACATAGGCCATGAGGGAAATGATCTTTAAATGGATAGTCATTCATGAATACTCTGTTAGTTTCATGGTCAATAAAAACAGTGTGACCCACTAATAAAGAAATAGTAACATGACCACCATTACTTTCAAAATAAAGTGTCCCTGATGAAATAGGCTTATCCATATCATCTATATTTTTAACAATAATCTTCATTTCAAACCAACTCTTTTCCGTTCATACGTTTTACCACAATTATCACAAATTACAAACTCCGTAGTCTCAGTGTAATATGGATATGATGGTAAAATTGCCCCGCATTCACATTTCTTTACCAGAACATTTTTAAATAACCTGAGTAATGTCTCTTGATCCATATCCCTAAATTGTTTTTCAAATTCTTTCATTGCTGTTTTGCCACATCTAGGCGGCTGAGCATACATGATATTTTTCTCAGCCATACCTATCTTCCTTTTTCACTTCAACAATGTCATCTAACATTTTAACAGTATTCCAATAAGCCCGTTCCAATATTGTAGGGTCTTTCAGTTTCAAGTAAGCAGGTGTTACTCTACCTGCCCTACCTTTCCCAGCTACAATGCAATCACATATTAACTCAAGCACATCAATAAGGTTAACATCCAACGGACAGTTAGCGTTCAGGTGGTGGCGTTCCTCAAAGATGTGAGTTTGATACCAATGAGCATTAATGAATTCATCATTAGTATGAGGTTTTAAGACTTCCTCTGCGAATTCATCAAAGTATATGATTTTAGTGAAATCGTGGTCATCACCTCTTTCAATAATCATTTCACCTACTATTCCCATGAGTTGCTGCACATCCGCACGGTGTATAACTGTAGCTTCGTGTAAAGTTTCTTTAGTTAATTCATCATTCGCAGTTCTACTATCTGCATTTTGAGTATTTTTAATTACCATTTTAGTCATCATCTAAGCCTCCTGTAAAAAAGTCATCCTGGCATTTTTGACATATGCCACTTATTTCAAATTCACGTTTGGAGAGATCATCTTTGAAATCATCCATGTTTATTTTTTCACCACAAAATGGGCATTGGTTATTGTCTCTTCTTTCCATTTCTTTAGGAAATAAAGCTCTCATGAGTTCATCATTCATTCCGCATCACCATTCCATGCCCAACATGAAACTAATTCATCAATTAAATAATCAAATAATGTACAGTATTCATTGCTAAAACAATGCCTACATGTAAAACATGTTTTACTCATTAAAATCACCACTATTGTTAATGCAAGCAATTAAAACATCCTTATCAATCTCAGATTCCTGTTTAACCAAATCCAATAAAGCATGTAATTTAGCAAATTGATTAGTTTTATCAATACGCAGCCTATGTTGTTCAGCTAACATTTTACTTAAAACTTCAGCATGTTCACTAGGAATTCTAATAGTAGGTAAAATTCCTAATTCATCTATCATCTCAAATTTATCATCATACATATGTTTTTTAAAACAGAATCTATAACCATCATCTCTGTCAGTCATTCTTGCAACTCCTTTTGGAAATTATCATTCAATTCCAATGCTTTTTTAATCAGTAATAATTGCATTTCCATTTTATGAATTTGGATTTCCTTTTCAACAAACATAGAATTGATATTGTTACATAATACTTCCATATCTGTATCATCATCACAATTGAAAGTATCCAATCCACTTCGGATTTTACCCTTATCAAAAGTTATTTTATCAATCATTCTTGCAACTCCTTAACTGGAAGATGTATCCAACCAATTTCATCATCAAACACATTACCTTTGCTTAATTCTATTAAATCTTCAAAATCTTTACTATCCAAATCATATATGCTTTTAACACCTTGCATTTGTTTTTGTAACTCTTTAAATAAGTTGTAATACATTGTTGAAGATTGTTTTAACTGATCATTCTCTTCGTGG
Organism: Methanobrevibacter sp.; assembly: GCF_045120835.1. Taxonomy (GTDB): domain Archaea; phylum Methanobacteriota; class Methanobacteria; order Methanobacteriales; family Methanobacteriaceae; genus Methanocatella. Next base: position 32,162 of record NZ_JBGVFE010000112.1, on the reverse strand, counting down.
AGAGCATTCAACATAGAAGTTATTCCATCATGATACAGTTCTCTATGGTTTTCCCTATCAAATACTCCCTTATGAATAGTGTAAAATCGTTTTTCAGTCATTCTAACCATCCTAACTTATCTAATGCTTTTCTCATATCAAATCGTATAATATCATAAGCATTTGCTACTACGGGGTCATCTAAATATTTTTGTCTTTGTTCATTTGCAAAATCAAATTCTCTTTTAAGGATACATCTTGCATCTTTATTAGATTGTTTTAAGTATTGATTTTCTTCATGTAACCCATTCAATTTGTCAAGAACGGTTTCTTGACTTATTGGTTTTTTATTATCCCAGATATAACCATCTTCATTCATAGTAAATCGCTTTTCAGTCATATTATCTGACGCTCCTTCTTACACGATCAACAAAATAATCACTATCCTTATCCAATAGGATTAAACATTCAACTATCTCATTCATGTCATTTTTAAAGATTAAAAAGCTTTTACCATTGATTTTATTGGCGGTGACTTCTAAATCCGAAAGAGAATGTCTTTCCTTAACTTCATTTAGTCTGGAGATTAATAATGAAAGTAACATTATATCATCCTCCTGTATCTTTCCTGTCTTTTGTCAAATTCTTTTTTTGCTTTTTTGTCTTTGTGTTGTTCGTATTCAAATTGTATTAATTCCTTGAAGGCCCCTATAAAGCTGCCTACCAGGATGATTAATAGTATTATTGTTATGGCATTCATTGGGTTCTACCTCTTTTTTGTAACCATTCTCTACGTTCTTCTAAGATTTCTGTAATCCATTTCATTTCCAGGATTACATCATTGTAGTCAGACATGTTTTCCATGTCTTCTAATTTTTCCAGTTCGTTTATTGCAGTTGTTATCCTGGTGTGGTAGTGTTTGATTTTTTTGATTTGTTCAGTCATAATTATCACATTGTTATATTAATTCACTTGTTTTGAAAATTCTAAAAAATAAATAAATAAATAAAAAAAATTTCCCCTAAAAAAATTTTCTAGAGAAAAAGTATGACTAGTCATACTTTCATACTTTTCATACTTTTTTCCCAAGACCGCAGATTTTACACTTGAAATACTTGAAATAAAACATGAAGTAAAATTGCAAGTGTAATCATGCAAAATTAACAGTTGCAATTTCTTCACGCTCCAAATAATTTTTCATTTCTTCAAAATTAACATGGTTCCTATCACATTCTTTCTCAAGTTTATTCAAAGGAACAACCCCAATACGGGAATAAATGTAATTAACCCAATCAAGAACACTGTCCCTACTAGATTGTGATTGTTCAAGTTTAACCTCTTCTTTTTCAAGTTCACAAATACGTTTAGTAATTGCTTTCTCTTTAATCTTCAAATCATGCAATTCCTGAACTAATTTGTCTTTTTCATCAGACCCATACAGATCCATAGCTAAAAGTTCATTGATTCTAGTGGAAATCTTCGGATACTTACTTTTGGCCTGTTCATACAAATCGCAATCAATACTGATTCCAATTTTCTTTTTAGTTTGAGCCATTAAACCACATCCTCAATAGGTGTAAAAACAGCTCTAGGATCATCAAGTAAAGCCATGTTAACAAACTTCATGTAGTCAATACATGCCAGAATATGTTTGCATAAGTGATGACCATACATGCAGCCTTTACAATCACATAACCAACCGTTATCAAAATCCCATGTTACCAGGTATTTTTCATTTTGATCACTGTCACTTGGAACTTCAAAAGTGATGCTTTCCTTGTCGGCAAAAATAATAAAAATTTTAGAAGACAATTTATTCGCCTCCTAAATTAATATTATCCAACCAATCCATACATTCCTGAAGTTCTTTTTCATCTTCACAGCGGTCTTGAATACATATCCGCACTAAGTCATTAGTGATTTTACGGCCTCTCATGACAAGTGCATCAATACATTCATCAATGATTTTAGGCATTTCCTTTGGAGCATCCCCACTAGGTTTCAATGGTTTAACTGGCTCAGATATAGGTTTCACTTCAGGTTCCGGTGTAAATTCCAGTATGGGTTCACCAATCAATGGTTCCATTTGCCCACGTGTTTTAGTACAAATATAACTAAAATCTTTTGCAGTGAAACCTTTACCACTATGAATACAGTGAAATTTGTAATCAACCATATTATTGATTAATTCCGCAAATTTACTGGATTCATTGTCTTCAGTAACAATCATATCTTTCTGACCAATGAATATGAAATGAATCTTTGCATGCAATAACACTTTCCAAATCTTCTTAAAGTTTTGTGTACGAACAAGATAAGTTCTACGGGAATCTTTACCTCCTTTTGGCAGTAATAATTCATTCAAGGTACCTACACCATCAATGATTAATGTGTCAAAAGTAGGATGTTTTTCAATATCCCGTATAACTTCAATAACTCCAGAGATAACTTCACGGTCATTTTGCCATTCACAATCAATACGTGGTAATCCAGTATGATTTGTGTAATCAAAATCAATTACAACAGGATGTAACCCACGTGATTCACAGTAAATCTTTGCACCTGTACTTTTACCAGTTCCATCAATACCATAGAAAATTGTTTTCAGGTATCTAGTTTGTGATTCGTCAATGAATTTTAATACCATTTTAAATCACATCCTGTAGATGGTTATATTGTAAACCGCTTTCAGTAGCACTTAATCCAATTACTGAAAATACTAAGCAGATGATTAAAGCTGTTAGTATTGCAAATAAGACAAAATAAATAATAAAAACATTAGCATTTACCCAATCACTAATTCTTTCTTTGATTCTGTCTTCATAGGATACTTCAACTTTTTTCTGTAATCTAACTGGAGAATTCATTTTATAGCCTCCATTTCTAAAAAGTCAAGTGCTAAGTCTATAGGTTCTACGCCACCATCAATAATAACTGTATTGAGATAGCTTTTGCCTAATGGATGATTGTAGGTAGTACAGGTATGGCCTAATTTACTCATAGCTTTCATGAATTTCTGGGTTTGGTTTTTGTAGATTTCCACACCAGGTATGAGTTTACCATCTGATGATCTACCCCAATCTTTGTTTGCTATGTTGTAGCCTTTGTCCATAAATAGTGTGCAGATGATGTAGTTTTCACCGCATTCATCTAGGCAGTAACCTATGGTTCCGCATTCAAAGTCGCAATTTTCACATGCTGTTAGATCTACATCCATGTCATCAAAGTTTGGTAATTCAAATCGTCTGTCGAAGCTCATTTTGAATCACCTTGTTTTGTGGCTTGGAGATAGTTCCAGCCAATCTCTAGGACTGTGTCAACTAGCCCTTCGGATTCTAATTGTTGTTTTACGTTTTCGTCAAATTTTTTCATAATTTCACTCCCTAAGAATTGTCAGGAGTTGCAGCTCCTGAGTATATTCTCATGATTATTAGTTATGAACTTATTAATATATAAATGTTACCTTTTAGGTTTCTTTTTAGATAGTAAATAAAAAGGAAAATTATATATAACCTAACTAACATATTTATTACTATGTAAAAAGAAAGTAGAGGTATGATAATGTTTAAATATAAATCTAAAGTAGGTATAGCAAATAAAAGGTCAAATTCACTAAGAGTAGGTGTTCCAAAAGAAATTGTAAAACTTTTAGAATTAAGTCCTGGTGATTCGGTAGAATGGGATGTTGATGTTACAGATAATGAGATTACAGTAATCACATCAAAAGCAAAATAATTATTTTTTATTTTTTTATTAAAATTGGCTCTTTTTTTAAATATAGCTCTCGCTAACATTGATGATAACTTCTTACTCCATGTAAGACTATTCATTTTGGAATAGGATAAATTTAAATAGTTTTTGCAATATAACTCATATATGGTTACTGAAATAATTTCACTCCCGTGTTTTATTTTTTTGTAACCGAAATTGGGTGAGATGTTGCAGCATCTTTGACCCCAATTTTCTTTTACAAAATCTTTTTTTTTAGATGATCATGAAAGTCATCCAGGTCAAGTTTTCATCCGTCTTCATACAATTATTCGTTATAGTATACTTTATGGTAATCCATTAATAAATGTTTCTATTCAATTTATTTTTAGTTATAATATCTATTGTTCACTATTTTAGAGAATAGGTTAGTAGATTGTTCATAGGGTAAAAATGAAACACATTGTGTTTCATTTTTCGGTGTTCAACAAAAAAACGAACTTATAACAATTTGTGCAATCTGGCCATTTTTTCATCATCAACATCACCCATAACAATTTTCTCCAGGTTATCCAATCTCCTATTAGTTTCATCATTTTGTCTTTTCAATTCAGTATTTTCATTCTCTAATTCAGTATTCTTTTCTTTAGTCACATCTAATTCAGTTCTAACCTTTTCAATTTCCTCAATAACCAAAAAAGGCAAACAACGCATATACTCTTCCTTCAAAGTTTTAGTCTTAATACGAATATATGATTGATGTATAAGGCCCTTTGGAGTTCTGCCCTGTAAAATATCAATCTTGTCACTTGACATTCCAGCTTCATTAAGTTGACTTGCATGATACCTACGCAGCATTTGAGGTGTAAATCTGCTGACACCATTTACCAGACCTAAGTTTAATATGTCATTGGCCTCTCTGAATTGCTTGTTGAAATGCCATGAACTCATATCAAACAATTTATCCGTAACTTCCATATTCTTTCGGGATATAAGATATGTATTAATGGCATGTACAGCTTCAGGGCTTGCAAAAGTAACATAGTTAATTCCTGTTTTTCGTCTGGAAGATTTAAACACTGGAATCACATCAACTTCAGACTCTTCTAATTCCCGTATGGCCTTGTATGGATTATCCAAATGATTATGATATTCCTTTGTGGCCTCCAGGTAATCAGATATTTTCAACCTTAATGTATCTACACGTGATAATCCTGTGCTGGACATTAGTAATGTTGCTGCTTTCAGAATTGGAACTGGCATAAATTCATACAATGTTTGATGGTCTCTCATATTAACATATGAAACATTGCACATGAAATAGTTTTTGATGAAAAATAAATGTTCGATAAACTACAAACGAACAAAAAATAGCAAACGTTAGGTTTTAGGTGGATGCGTTAACCCCACCGCACAGTTTATTGTCACAGATACATGACTTTATATTAGCTAATATTGGGTTTAACAATATACCTCCATTGCTATCATGACCTCACAATGTCAGCATTGCTATGACCGCCACCCTTTTCCTGAGTCGTTACCATACTCAACCCAATAAGTAATCTGTCATACTTATTATTTAAGATTTTCCCAAAAAAAAATAAAGGCCAACTATTCGGAAAAATCGAATAGTTGACCCTACTCAACAGACACTAAAGTTATGCAAATGAAAGATTACTAATCACTTGATACAAGTTATGCTTTATATAGGTCGATGTTTTAAAATTTTTAAATTATGTTTTACATCCAGGTATTTTTCATATTCTCTACTACTTTACCAGATGGTCTAGTGTCGCATCATAGTAAAAAAAATAAGTAAAAGTATGACTAGTCATACTTTGACAATTCGTATTCAATTTCTTTTATTTCATTTTGCAATAAGTTACATTCATCAACAAACTCAGGATGTTGAATTAACTTACTATACTCATCTTGTTTCATTTTTAAAGAATGCTTCAACTGGTTTTTTGTTTGAATTTTCCTTAAAAATGCTTTTGATTTATCAGACATTTAACTATCCCCAGTATCGTTAACCATCCAGGCATCATTAATATTAGTAATTGAAATGACACTTGCACAGATGACACTACCTAAAGGTTTTTCTTTTGCAGCAGCGGAAGCATCAATATTAACCCAATTACCATTTATTTTTATTTGACACCATACATGGCCATATTGACCATCACTGCATTGTACTACTCCTCTTACAATTCTTACATCATAACCCATTTCTTTAAGCACATGATACATTACTTGATTTAAGTCAACACAGTTTCCTTTTTTCCTTGAAATTGTTTGAGATTGTGTTTGCTTATCCTCATAATAAAAATCGTAATAAAAGAAGTTGACAAATACATTATACACATCTTTATAATTTTTTATTGAGGATTTACTGATATTTTCAAGTTTTTTAACTAATGTGCTTGAAAGACTTGATTTAGTATTGAATACTGCATTTGCAAACCAACAAGTGTCAGGCATTCTTTTGTGGGAGTCATAATATACAATAATTTTACTGAATGCAAAATTTGCAAGTCTTACACTTATTTTACCATTAGTTCCAAAAGTAATATAATTTGGTGCTTGATAATCATGTTCTTTATCATTTAACCAATTTAAAGCACGATTTGCAACATCAATATATTTTGCCCGTGAAAGGTTCTCATAAACACCATTACCTGTGCAACTAGGACATGTTTTATAATTTTTAGAAATTGTCACATCTTTTCCAGGATGTTTTACTGCACTTGCTAAAACATAAAGTGTTTCACCTTTATTTAATCCTGGTAGATTTTTTTCTTTCTGGTTTGTTTCAACATGTTTTTTAATAGCTTTTGATCCATTCACTATATCTTTCCATTTTACTATTTTACTCATATTTTCACCTTTTTTTGTGTATTTTTTCTACAAATTAGCCTTTGTATTTTCTGTTAATTGGTAACTTTGGATATGTGTTTCTAGACTTGATTGTCCTGCCTTTATAACTGGCATGACCCCAACAATTACTTTTTTTGGCGTCACAATCTACATCTATACCATTTACTCTTGCAAAGAAATGGCGTTTACCATATTTCTCAGTACCAACGTGAATATACTGACAGGTGTATTGTCTACATACTCCTGTTGCGTCAAGCATTTGTAAAAATAAATCAGTTTGGCAACAACAATTGCCTTTTTTACGTTTCAATGTGGTAGCTGGGGATTGGTAAAATCCTTCACGTTTTTCATGTTTGATATGTTTACCTACCCATTTTGCTATTTTTTTAGCAGCGGCAATTCCTTTACTATTTCCTGCAATGCTTTTAGCTTTTTTCTGTATTTTTGCACTGACCAATCCGGAATATCCATTTCCAGTATTTCCACTGCCTCTGTCAATAGGGGTTCCATTATTCCCTACTACTTTTTGAGTTTCAACTTCTACAACTGTTGTACCGTATTTTCGTTGTCCTTTTTTCAATTCGTAAGCTTTTGCTTTTGTGGTTTTTTTGGATTTGTGTTTGACTTTTAATTTTTTGCTTCCGTCAATAGGTTGGCCTAGACAATTCCATCCTTTTTCACATTTTTTACAGAATATACGGCCTTTAGTGGAACCTGATTCACGGTGTCCTGTGGATGGGAATATCCCGACTTTTTTGGTTTCATTTCCAGCCCAATATATGCTCCAAAACAATTTTTTAGAACCGCAGTATGGACATTTACGTTCAAATATTGTCGCATAGAATGTGTTACCAGAGGATTTTTTACCTATTGCAGCTATTAGTTTGCCGTCAGGGCTTACACCATATTTGGTATAGTATGTGTTTACTTTGCGTCTTTCTTTGACAGTAATTGTTTTTGTTTTTGATTCAATAACTCCGCCCACATTGACTTTAACCCTATTGCTGGTAGCTGCATATTCAGTATCTCCACCAAAATTAGCTTCCACTATATAGTTACCTGGAACTAAATTCAAGTTTATAGTAGCATATCCATTGTTATCGGTTTTCTTTGTGTATATCATGCTGGTTATGGTTTCACTTTCATTTTCTACACTGTAAATTGCAAATGTAACCAGTCTGTCAGGAATGTACTGTATTGAATCCGGATCATCCATGTCATATTCATTGTTAACTAATCTCACGGATAATGTCTCTTTTGCAGGATATTTGTAACTCATATTTGTAGCTGTTATTTCAGTTTGTTTTTGAGCTACCTTTTTGTTAACAGTGAAATTTGTTAGTTCAATTTTATTTTCACCAATATCTAAAGGATTTTTTTCAACTTTACTGACAGTGGCAATTATCATTTTTTCAATGCCTGGTATTTTGATGTAAACTTGATCAAAAACTTCATAGTTATTAAACTCACCATTTACCAGGTTGGCCACATCAAGTTCAATTTTGATTTCAGGATACCTTTTGTCTTTGAGTTTCATACACACATCATTGAAGATTGCGTAAGGATCTTCATCACTTGTTTCAACAGGCCCCGTTTTTGGAGTTGAAACAAGAGCGGATTCATCTATATTGTCACGGTTTCCTTGAATATGCGTATATTCCACACCAGTAACATCATCGTCAGCTACAAAAAGCTCACCATTACTACCTCCAATCTTTGTGAATGGAGCTTTCCAATATGCCGTAGCTACATTGAATTCATAGGATTTGTTGGTTTTGTCTGTCGAATCAGTAGGTTTTATGGGTCTTGCATAATAGTTTTCACTAACATCAAAGTCACCTAAAATATCTAAAGCATCTTCAATGCTGGTAACTGGGTCTTGGTCTGTTCCTGTAACATTCCTTTTTTGAACAATCATCGGAACAACATCCCCTTTTGCGACATCTAATTCAATCCAGTTCTGAATCACTTGATTTAGCTGAGCATATGTCAAATCACTATTTTCAAGAACTGGAGCTATGGCTACATAAGTGTCACTTTCGTCAGTTTCATAAGTGATGTTTTCAGTATTGAATCCTAAATCCAATATCTCTTCATGCACGTCACCTAATTTTGGATATAATGTGTGTGCATATACGATTCTATTTTCATCTGTATCATACATTTCAAAAACAGTACCGTTCGGGATAGTTACATTATGAGTGGTTACTTCAGTATTGTCTACAACGAAATCATCTGTCTGAGGGTCAAGTACATATCTTTTTACTGATAACTCAAGATTATTAACTGTGTAATTAAAAAGGAATTCATAATACTCTCCGTCACTTGTGAATCCTAAAGTTGTAGCTTCCTCTTCAAATAAGATTTCATTTTCAGATTTTAATCTGAATTTGATGTTTGCAGGCACTAAAGGAGTTTCGGCCACATATGTAGGGAAGTTTACAATATCGTCTTTTTCAAAAATATCGTCAGCCACCACATCTGGAGTTGAAGATTCATGATCTCCATCTGTAGGGAACCTGTAGAATAAATGTAATTCCCATTGTTTACTAGTTGATTTTGGATTTAGGAAGTTCAGGAAACAATGAATATCATTATTTTTAACGTCTTTTTCGTATTGAGTTACAAAGACATTGCCTGTTTCATCTTCGATAAATCGTAATAATTCCATTAATGTCATAGTTCCTGTAGGAATGACTTTTTCCATATATGTGGATAAGCATCTTTGGATGATTCCAATCTGGAAGTAATCCCCAAAAAAGTCAAATAATGAGTCATAGTTTATATTGACTGTCCCGTTTGAAGAGGTTACGCTAGTTTGGCTGAAAAAAGCATGGTTTAACTCAACCAGCTTTTCTTCAGCATCAAACACAACATTATTTTCTTTGAATAAATCATTTTCAACAGGAGTATTGATGATGTATAATACATTTGGGACGTATCCGTCAGTTGGAACGTATATCTTATTTCCTATCCGGAATAGGTTTTTGTAATCTTCTATTCCTTTGACATAATATGTTATGCTGACAGTTTTGATTCCATACTCTTCATTGGTATATTTAATGTCTAAGAGATTAGGATCTAAAAAGTCAATGAAATTTTCGTCACTATCTAATATTATAGCATTTGCAACCATACAACCACCTTTTTAGTATCTTTCTGTGAATGAAACAGTTTGAATAATGCAGTTATCACCAGTGAACGCATATTCTTTGTTAATAGTAAACCAGTCATTATTCAAGTCCCCTGCAAAACTAATGTCTTTTTCCTCAATAATGTTAGTCTCAGGATTAAGATAATCTATTATTTTGATTTTACGATTTACACAGTCAATTTGAACTGTGTTGCTGCTTGACCATTCAGTGTAATTGATTTTGAATTTCTGGTCATTCACAGTTTCAACAATCTCTACAATATCTCCTGTAGGGACGATGTTAATAATTGGACTGACTTTTGCAATTCCTTTGTTAACACCACTATATCCTGTGACAGTTTCTTCTTTTGCAAATGCGGTTCCAGATGGAATAGTTAATTTGACTTTGGAAGTGTAATCTGTAACCTGTGGGTCTACATCGAATGGGTCTTCCATGATGTACATGAAATATACGTCTGGATAGATTGAGAATTCTATTCTTTTTTCTATAGGATTGTTTAATTCATCTCTTTCATTTACGAATAGTCTTGATAATTGTCTTAGTAATTCTGTTGTTTCGAGGAGATTGCATCCTCTTATGCTGAATTCTATTTCTATTTCTTTACCTTTGACGTTCATTCTGTATGCGTCATTAGTATCTGTTCCGTCAATTGTGATGTATTTGGTGTCTGTGAGTAATCCTTCGGGGATTTTGACTTTTTGGACAAACATTCCTAAGTGTCTTACATTTTCATTTTCAACTGTGACTTTTAAGAAGTTGGATTTGATTGTAGTAGAATAAATTGTCAATTGCACATTCTTAAATTTAATCTCACCGATGTCATCTGCATTGTTGAAGATGTTATTTACTTCAAGTTGAATACTCCAGTCTTCAATATTAGTCATGTCACTTATATTGAATCCCCATAAATCATATTCCCCACCAATACTAAAGCTTTCATTTTCAGATTCACTGTCAACATCATTAACAATAATAGACCTCTCACCAATTTTACCATTGGAATTCATCAATTTCGCAGATATAACCAGATGATCACTATAATCAATATCACCAGTCAGCTCAATACCACTAATACCAAAAGTATCGGTAACGCCAAAATCGTCACCTAACGGGAGATCATAAAATACCATACAATTCCCCGATTCAAACATATTAATTGTTAAATCGGAACTGTCTTCATTTGACACTAAATTCAAAATAGGAACTGGGAATTGGCCGTTAGGTTCATAACCTTTATATGTGGCAGATTCAATAACGCCTGGCTCAGTGAATTTCACATCATTATCAGAGATATTGCCTTCAGGATAATCTCCTGTGGTTAAAACATATACTGGATAATTCTTATTATATGGGAAATTACATTCTAAGCTCTCAAAAGCATCAACAGTAGATAATGGAATGCTCCAATATTCTGCATTGTTGATAATAGTTTCGTCAGAGATATTGTCATAGTCAGTTGGGTCATACTCATTTTCAACAAGAGTCACGGATTCATTTTCAAAGTCAATCTCATACTCACCAGTGAAAATAACCTCTTCATTGCTGTCATGGAATGCAACTTCTACAATAACATTATTGTTATCCTCTGCTTTGGTAAATACTATGCTGCTTGCAGATTCGGTAGTGTCAACTTCAACACTGGAAGTCACAGTATAACCTGCGAAAGTTACAGGTAAATTCAATGTCGCAGTTACACTATCATTACTAAAGCTGCCAAAACTAGCTATCGTGATTATACTGGATTCAATACGATTATTGAATACTCCTATACGGAAGTTTTTACCCCAATCACGAACATAGATTCCTTCCGTAATTAATTTTATAAAACTTTGCACACTATAAGACACACCATGACCTAGACGATTTATTTCCTCACTACCTAACTTCATTGCAGCGAAATTAGGCACAGTTAAAGATGATGCGGATGGCTTTACGCTTAAATGGATTTTCTTTAAAATGTTTGTACTGTCATTATAATCATATATTACAACAATATATTCTCCAGGAGTAGTACATTTGAATTTATTTTGCATTACCATGTTGTCCAACACATAGTTTAAAGGAGAGTAACCTTGACCTTCTCTAATACATATTTTACTCCAATACCATTGATGGTTCCTACTTAAATAGATGTACATGTCTTCAGTACAATTTTCAGTACTCCACCCTTCCCATTCCTGAATAGTACTGTCAAAACCATTTTCTTTCACAAGACACGCATACATTGTAACAAAATTGCTACTGTATCCAGGAAAACTTAGATCCATGTCAAACTCTTCATTGACTTCAACCTGCTTGATCACTACAGGAGTTTCTACAGGTGCAGCATCGGGGTCTGTAACCGTTTGAGTTTCAGGGGTGTCATCTGGAATATCTGGTGTAATCTCACCTGGCGGACGTGGATAACTATCCCATGTCATACTGCCACTATGGCCACTTGCAATCTCTGAGAATTCAATCTCACATGGAGCATATGAACCCCCTAATGGAATATGTGTTCTTACACATATTACTACACTAACACTTGAACTTGAGCCTATGCCCGTAATCCAGGTAAAGTTTTTACCCGAACCTGCAGGTACACTAATACTTCCAGAACCGCTACTTTTTTCTATAAAATCAACATTCTCACCTAATGTGATATCCACATTGGAACCTAGTTTGGTTTTATTCACATTAGATAAAGTTAATTGAACTAAAGTTTCCTCTCCAGCATATGAAGGCCCAGCTAATTTTCCAGATACACTAAAGTTTGGTGGTGTGTAATCTATGATTATACGGATGTATTTTAATTTTACATAACCTTCCTCATTTTTAGTGTTTGCAGGAAAACTAATTTTAACCCCGAAATCAGCATGATTCATATTGCTGACATAGTGGTCTCCAGTCCATGTGACAATTGTTTTTGTTAATGTTTTAGTCAATGCTTTACCTTTTTTATTGTCACCAGCTATTTTTAATATGTCAAGTGTAGGTTTACCTATACTGATGTTTCCTTCAGTATCTGCCGCATATTCCACAGCGACTTTGTTAATTTTACTACCTGCTGGAAGATTTGCTTTGAAATTTTTAGCTGTGATTGCAGCAGGTGTTTTGCAGGTTCCACTTTTTTTTGCTATTTTGTTTGTTTTAGCATAGGTATTATTAGCATTTTTCAAGTTTGCTAGGTTATTGAAACTTTGTATGTTATTCCCACTACTTTGTGAAAGTGAATGAGGGTATAATGTTTTACTAGCCAATTTTTTTCACCTCTTTTTTTTTGGTTTGGATCTATTCTAAAAAAAATGTAATGATAGATTTTTAAATTTTTAAAGATAATGCAACTGCATATTCCTACAAGAAACATACGGTATTCAAGATTGTTATTTCTACGATGCAAGTTCATCTGCGAAAGTTAGCAAATATACTACAAATGGCAATTCAATAAGTTATGACAGTACAGAACAAGCATACCTAATAACCCATCAACTCACTGATACTGCTCGTGGGATACTGTTAAATGATGTTACATTCACTAATAAAGTGAAAATAACTGCCAAAATGAAGTATATTGCAACAGTACGGAACACACAATGTGGTATAGGATTATATAATGGTTCATCAATGGCAGTAATTGGTAAACCAATTTATGCACCTACCTCTAATTACTGGGGAATGAGTATTAGTTCAAATAATTTAACCAGTTATGGTACAGATAATGGATTAATTAATTTAACCAGTTCTAATTTCAATACAAATGACTGGTATACATTAGAATTAATAATCAATGAAAATAGTATAACATTTAAACTATACAAAGCAGATACATTGGTTAATACTTCTACTGCAAGTCTATCTGTTCTTAATGCTACTGGAAATAAATTAGCAATCCAAACTGCTAATGTAACTAATGCTCAAATCTATTTGAAAGACATTATGGTCAAAGCATTATAATGGTTTGACTTTTAAATCGCTCATTGTAGATTGTTGCCCATTGTCGATAGTGGTTATTTTTGTAGGAGTATAATTTGCAGTAAACGATTTTACCTCATTGTCCTTAAAATAAGTCCAACTACCATCATTATAAGTAACACCAATTAGATGTTGAGTATTTACAATAATATCACTACATCTTTGGTCTACAAGATTACTACTACTTCCACGATTCCGAATTAATACTCCATTATATGCATCACTTGACCAGTTACCAATATAATAATCGTGAGAACTGTTATCTTGTAGTAATAAACTGCAACCACCTTTATTAGCTCCAATCCCAGTTTTAATCATTTTATATGTGATTTGAGCAGATGATGGAACGCTAATGTTCAAACCACTTGAACTTGTTGGATTTTGAATGTACTTGATACAATCTTCAATAGCGTATGTTTCTTGTAGTAAGCTACGTGAATCTGGAATTGCCTTAATGACTACATCTCCAACACCTGCACTAGTATAAGTATACGATGCCTGACCATTAGCATCAGTATTCACAGTCTGTTCACTACCTGTAATCAAAACATTATCCTTATATGCTCCAAACACAACAGGAACACTACTAATAGTTGCACTTGATTGACCATTTTTCAATTGAGCGGTCACAGTACATGTCTGACTTCCTGGTGTTTGTTGTTCATCAGCATAAGACAAAATTTGATTACCTGCGGTTTTCTCTAAACTCATGCCATCATATCCAGGTACAACAGTGAAATTATAATTTTTAACATAGTCCTCTGCTCTTAAAGTAAGAACATGACTTCCAGTATGCACAACCGTACTAAATTCTGCTGTACCCTCTTGACTTGTTTTTGAATCAATTAGCCTACCATCAATAAACATGCTGACAAGTGTCTCTTCCTCAAATGTGACGCCATGTTGATCTTTCACATATGCAGTAACAATAAAAGTTTGCCCATCTACTGGGGATGTTGTATTCCATATACTAGTAACTTTTGAAAATCGTGGAACATAATCATCTATAATTAATGTATTTGATTTTTTACTACCGCATTTGGCCTGAAAACCGATTTCACCTGAACCGTCACCAGTGTAGGTATAAGTTGCCTGGCCGTTACTGTCAGTTGTTAAATCTGCTATTTTTGTTCGTGTCATATTTTAATCCTCTGAGGTATATACGATATTTCCATCAATTTTTATCTGTTGAACTTCTTTTCCATTTATTAGTATATTGGTTGCATCTGTGAGATTCATTTCACCACCACATTATATGTTTCCACAGTATCATCAGAATAGGTGACTTCCATTTCAATAGTGTTATTGAGTTTGTTATAGATGTCATCCATTACTGATGGTGTCGGCAGTAATGTTTCTTCAACAATTTCAGTATAATCACTATTTTTCAGGTATATTGTGACCTGGTTTGTAGTGATCCTTATTTCCTCCGTAATTCCGTATAATTCAAAAGTGAAATATCCTTTTGTTAATACTTCAAAAGGAACTATCACTTTGTTTTCATTATCTAACTGTTTGCAGTATACGGGATTGTCTTCATTTCGGAATAATACTCTTTTGGTTAGGTTTTCCCATTCACTATTCTCTCCAAAGCAGAATCTTAACTCAATATAGTTATATGAATCGTTAACCAGGATAGGTAGTTTATCCTTGCTTTGAACTTCCTGTCCTTTCACGTTAAAATCATAGACCGCCATTTATTCCACCTCTTTATATAGTTCAATTGCTGCATCTTCAATTGGGTTTCCATTTTCATCAGTTAGTGTAACTGTCACAGTTATTGTTTCACTAGTACGCACATATGATTGAGGAACTGTAAGTAGAACTGTACGGCCATCATAATCAAGAGTGTACACTGTCATTTCAGTTCCGTTAACCTCTTCTGTATCTGATGAAATAACGGAATTATAATTTTCAAAATCGGAGGAGGATTTAGGGATTACAATATTCCCTAAACCTCTTACACTTTCTGGAGTTACAATTATCTTATCCTGCATTCTATACTCCCCTAGCTCTGTTTTGTTTGGCTTCTAATCTGCCTTTTTCTTTAGCATCCCATTTTTGGAAGACTACATTTTTAACAAGTTTTTTAATCCATCCTTCATCATCTGGAACATCATTTATTAATCTGGCTACCTCTTCGGCAGAGATGTTTTCAGGCAGATTTACGAATTCATGTTTAATTTTCATTTCACCATTTACAGTCATGGTGTCACTAGTAGTTTCAAGGCCTCCAGCACCAGGAGTATTTTCAGGATCATCATTGAAAAGGTCAATTATTGCATTGATGATATCATCAAATCCTACACCTTTTGGAGCTGGCCCTGCATGACTTGCGGATGGTGTCCATGTTCTGCGGTTCATCCAGCCTGTGGTATCCATTTTGTGACCTGCTACATTTGCCCAATAGTGACCAAATTGATTCCAATGACCGTGAACTTTGTAAGCTGGTAATCCGCATGCGTGAGCCATAGCAATCAATGCGTCTGATGAATCACTACAGTTCATACCTCCATGTCTGAATGCAGTCATCCAATTACCATACTTATTTGAATCGTAATAAAATTCGTAATGGCATTGGCTGAATACATCTTCAGCTATTTGTTTAAATGTGCCAAAATCAATATCAGGAACTCCATTCATGAATTCTTTTACTTTGAATCCTACACTGGTGGCATATTTACCTATGATTTTAGGGCCTTTCATACCCCATTCACCGGATTTGTTTTTGATGTGGCTTACATGATTAGGCACACCACTTGTCCAGTCTCCAGCACCTTTATTTCCTTTATCCACCAAACCGAACGGTACCCTGATTGTTCCACTTCGGATTAAATCAGATACGGAAAATTTATTGCCTTTTCCATTTGCGGTAATATATGAACCTATTCCGTTCATGTTGACTAATGGATTGTTCCTCAGTTGAGATAAAGTCATGAATGACGGCAATTGTGCTTTCCTCATGGCGTTAGTAATGATACGTAAACCACTAGACCCGCTTCTACGTAATGGTTTTGTTGTTGATACCATACCGTTTCCAGGCCCTGCACCAAACCCACCAGGATTTTGCA
The DNA here is from genome assembly GCF_045120835.1 of Methanobrevibacter sp. Classification (GTDB taxonomy): domain Archaea; phylum Methanobacteriota; class Methanobacteria; order Methanobacteriales; family Methanobacteriaceae; genus Methanocatella. The sequence goes on along the minus strand of NZ_JBGVFE010000112.1, from coordinate 15,421 downwards.
ATTTCCTGTAGAAACTACCTATGGTGTTTTCTAATTTGTTGAAATGGTTTGTTGAATCTGTTTTGATTTTGTCAGCTGCACTTACAATACCATCTTTCATGTGACCCCAACTTTGAATCATTTTCTGATTAGCAGATTTTGTTTTAGTCACCATATTGTCTAATTGAACTTTTGTAGTGTTTTTAACAGTATTCATTCCAGATTTGTTTTTAGCTACCATTGTGTTCATGCTGTTACGGAATTTATTTGTCATTGCATTCATGTTGGTTTGAAGGTTACTTCGGATAATGTTTAATTGTGCAGTATCGTTGTTTTTGATTGTGTCATAGGTTTTCTTATCCGTGTCAACCATTTTTTTAAGAGCATCTCCTGTTTTTGTGGCTAAATCCTTGAATGATGTTACTACAGTATTATTTGATTCGGTAATCGGTGTAGTATCTACTTGAGGAGTATCTACTGAATGTTGCATTTCGGCGTTTAATCCCGCTTCTGTTTTCACTGCATCTGGATTTGGCATGATATTTTCCATTCGAGTTTCTAGTTCTGGATTTCCGAATCCATCAACAATCGCAGTACCTAATTGACTTGCAGTTTTAAAAGCTTCTTTTGTTTTACTTCCAACACTGCCAATCATGTCCACAACCTCACCAACTACACTTTCTTGAATTATACCTGGTGAATGGATACCCATAGCTCCAAGTAATCCATCAACAATATTTTTACCAATATCTATTGCTTTATTGACTAAGTCACTTCCAGCTTGCATGATACGTGAGCCAATATTCATGAATTCAGTGTATACTTTACCTGGTAATTGAGAAACATTATTAATAATTCCATTTACCATACTTATTGCTGCATTTACACCCGAACTGACCCATTGGCTGCCGGCACTGATAATCCTTGAAACTACATTATAGAGGTATGTTGCAATTCTCATAGGCAAGCTGCTAATAGTAGTTACAATTGCAAGTAAAAATCTCAATGCTCTATTTTTTCCAATTTGGATCCATCTTGACATTTGAAGACCTGTATTGTTTAGAATACCCATAATGTAATTCCAAATCATACCTGGAATTCTACTTACATATGAGTAAATACCATTAAAGAAGTTCATTCCTGCTTGAGATGCATAACTCCATAATTGAGTTGCTAACTGTGAAACAATTTCCATAATGGCCATTGCAATAGGGCCAATATTGGTTTTAATACTTTCCCAGATATTCATAATTGCATCTTGAACGCTAATTGTGCCTCCAAGAACTCCCTGTATATTTGTAATGACATCACCAAAAACAGCTATGACGGCTTTGATTGGTGTTGTGATCAGTCTCCATGCAGTACCTATTCCATTAATAAGTGCTGTTATGATGTCGAAATCTCCACCTGTGGCAACACCAAAGAATCCAAGTAAACTTTCCCATACCCAGCTGATACCGCTTGCAACCCAGTTCCAAGCCTCACCTAATGCTTGTAAGAATCCTTGAACGTCAGGATGGTTTATGAAAGCTTCCCAAACTCTTTGTATTCCTGCCCATATGGCCTGTAACATGCTTCCTACATCATCCCACCAGCCGAAATATTTTCCGACTTCATATATTGCAACACCTAATACTGCTATTGCTGCAATAATTGCTAAAAGTGGGCCTAATGCTATATATTCACTTATGGCCATTGCATCGTAACCTGCCGTAATTGCTGCAAGTATACCTTCACCGCCTGCAAGAGTGGTGAAAAATGTACTTATTACTTTAGATTCACGGAAGAATTTCATTACTTTTTTTCCTTTATCATGCAAATTATCAAATGCAGATAACATCGGGCTTATTGTTGGAGCTGCTGTTGCGAACATACTAACTCCACCGGCAACTTCAACCAAACCTTCAAATAGTCCAGGACATGAATCGTTCATTTCATTAAGTTTTTGGACAGCTCCATCTATCATTGGAGTGAATTTTTCACCAACATGACGGCCAGCAACACGGAAATTCTTTTTCAATGTTTCAAGATGACCAACACTGGTGTCCATCATTCCATTCATGTCTCCGCCTTCTTGTAGTGCTTTCTCTAATGCGGATTGGTAACCTTCTACATCATCGGCTGCACCGCTCCAACCAAGAGATTCTAATTTGTCTTTTGTGATTCCGAAGTTGGATTTGAGCATATCAAATTCACCATTCAAACCACGTCCTGCTGATTGCATGAGTGAAATAGCCTCTTCACCACTACGCCCCATGAGGATAGCTCTTTGACCAACATCATTCACAGTTGTAGTGAAACTTTGTAATTGTGTATTAGTCATTCCAGTTGACATTTTAATAGTGGACATAGCTTGACCAAGATCATCAAGACTAACAAGTGAGGTATTTGTCAAATCATCCATAACTCCAACAAAATCACGGCCAGCTTCGGCACTACCCATTGTAGCGGATGTTAAAGCAGTCATTCTTTCACGATTCATTGCCAATCCGACAGTCATTTCACTAATGCTTGCCATACCCAAACCGCCAATAGCGGAAGATATTAATCCACCAAGACCGCTGAATGCAGAACCAAGACTATCAACTTTACTTCTTACTGTTGATAATGCACTGCTTAAGTTAGTTTTGATGAAACTACCTACACTAGAGACTTTTGTTTTGATAATGTCCCATTTTGAGCCTAAATATGTTGTAATGCTGTTTCCTACAACTTGGAGTTTTCCTTTCAAGCTATCAGTGTTTGTACCTAGTAATTGAAGTTTGGTTCTACTATAGTCCAGACTGCCTTTCCAGGTATTTGTTGCATTATCAAGAGCTTTGAATTTGGCTACAGCTTCTTGACATTTGCTATTCAATTCGTAGAATACTTTAGGATTATGGCTGTTAGATAGTCTGTTTAACCATTCTTGAGTTTCCTTGTCTAACATGTTGAATTTAACAATGCTGTCTTGAATGCTTTTATTGTATCTTCGGAATTGGTTTGCACCTTTATCTCCAACACTTTTTGAGGATGTAGATACATTCTTAATTTCCTTTGATAGATTGGATAATTGTTGCTGTGTCATTTGGGATGATTGTTTAGCTTTGTCATTTGCTTGTTTTGCTGCATCACCAAATTTTTTAATAGCAGTTTCATTATCTTTAACTACCTTACTTGCCTGGTCTTCGGCTTTTAAGATAATTTCTATCATTTCACGTGATACCATGTTACTTTGCCCACCTCCTATTAGAATTTGTTTATAAAAAAAAGAGGCACATTACTAAGTTAAATGTGTTAGTAATGTGCCTCTAGTATCTCATTTTCCTACGATGTTTTTTCATTTCTTTTTCTTCAGCCTCTCGGAGTTCTTTTTCAAATTTAGCCCTACCTTTAATAATAAACATTCTTTGAGCATATGTTAATTCCCTTTGTGTAGGTGCTAAAGGATAACCCCAATAATCTAAAAGTATGATTTCTTGAGCTTCATCAGTTTTCAGGAAAGTCTTCTACATCATCCTCAAGAACTACATCATCATCAATACCTGTGAGTTCTTTGACTTTTTCATACATTTCATCAAAGATGCCGGCAGGTAATTTTTCAATGTCAGTTCTTTTAGGTGGTTTTTCATTACCTGGATTATCGCAACTTATGAAAATAGCTTCTACTTGAGCTTTGAAATCTGCGTCAGCATTTTGTTTAATATTGAATTTTAATTGTGATTCAATATTACTGACCCTTTGATTACGGGATACAGCCTGTGCTTTTTCATTTGTCACATAATCCCCTAAACTTTCCTGACGTATACTGTTTGTTTTTTCCCATTCACCTTTACTGAGTGGTCTTAGGAATACAGTATCCTCAAGAGATTCAAGATAAATCTCTTTGTAATCTTCAACACCGTTTAAAATTTCCTCAATAGTAAGTACCATATTATCTAATCTCCTTCATTATCGTCAGATTCAGCTTCGATTGCTAATTCTGGAACTTTGTTAATTAATTTGCAATACATGTCTGTATTGACGGTAGTGGTTCCGTCATTTAAAGTGACTTCACCGTTTCCTAATGTTTGTAAGTTTAAAGTAGCTTCTACACGGTCGGCACCTTTCAAGTCAAATTCAGCTTTTAATGTACATTCAGGGAATTTAATTACTAATTGTTGCTCTGGATGTTCACATTGAGCAATAGTTAATTCTAAAGGTACAGTGAGTATTCTACACGCTGAAGGAGTAACTGCATCAACTACTCCATACCTTGCATCTAAAATATCTCTGTAAGAGTTTCTGTTAAGTGTTGTAGCAAGACTTAAAGAAATTGTACGTTTAGCTGCTTGAGGTTTTTCCTGTGGGAATCTAGAACCTAATCCTATGGTTCCTTCTTGATCATGATTGTTGTTTCCTTCCATGCTGAAACTAGTTTGCACACTTCCAGGTTTTTCACCATTCAATTTCACATTAACATCATAGAATCTAACAGGTATTTTTGAGTCTGCTAACTCTTCAGGTTCCTCAAAGTCTTCATTGATTCCTAATATTTCTGCGGTTTCTGTTGCATATAACCAATCATTATTTACAGTCATTGCAGAATCGGACACTTCTAATTTTAATCCGTCTTCGATTAATCCGAAAACAGCTATTTTTAGTGCATCGTATACTGCTAATCCTACGAATGATGGTAATTCGTGATTTTCTCCACCGTAGAATTCATGAATGTTTAAACCTGCTAATGTGCCTGTTCCTTCAGTGTACACATAGTGGTCTAAGAAACCTAATAAATACCAGGTGATTCTTTGAAGATCTACTTTTGCACTGGTGGATCCGTTAGGTTTTGCTGCACCAGCCCATGCTACAACATCACTTCTACTTCCACCGTCATCAGTTTCAGCTTCGTCTCCTAATTCAAAGTTGACTTCTTCCATTTTCTGAAACCAATCTAAATCAATATCATCTATACTTTGAACATCGCCATATTCACTTTCTAAGGCAATTCCAAATCCTCTAGCCATGTCTCATTCACCTTTTTTATGTTAATTTTTAAAAATATTAGTTTTAACAATAATTAACCCAATCCACACTAAATTCAAAATCTAGAACTATCCCCGCTACAGGGATCTTTTCCATTTTGCCTTCAACAGGAATTTCACCTACAGGGTATAATGTGTTGAATTTCACATTCTCAATAATTCTATCTTCAAATTTATCATACTGGATTCTACGATAATTATTTTTAATTGCAAGTGCCACATTACCCGCTAACCTCCTAGCTTTTTGTTCGGCTATTTTTGGGTCAGGGTCATATTCAACACATGCAAATTCTATTGTAGATTTTAATTCCAGAATTTGGCTTAAATTTTCATCACCGTTAACAGTGATTGGATGTTGTACTATCCAAATTGCTGGCTCTTCAATTCCATATTCATTATTGTAAATTGGAATAATTGTTTTCACATGATTCAATATTCCTTCAGAGGAGTCTTTTTCATGATTTAAACAGTCTTCCACCACTTCAAGGATATTTTCAATAGTTTCATCTAGTGTCCTCATTTCAATACCTCATGAACTGCTTTGATAAAGTAGCCTGCCAGTTTGCCCTGCGTTTCTGCAATGCTGCGTTCTACGAATTTTTGGCCTTTCTGTCCACGTATCATTTTAGTATAAACCATTTTTCCACCAATATTAAATGCTAATGGTTTTCCAACGGCTTTACTATATATTGGAGTTTTATAAGGCCCGTAAATACCCGTACCATCATTAACATATTGTGCATATTCTGCAGGTGTTTGGATTTCCACTTCATCTTCAGATGTTTTGCTGAAAAACCAACCTTTCAGTTTACCATGATCAACAGGGCTGTTGATTTTCAGGTGTCTTATCATTCCTTGTCCTGCATATTTCAATCCTTTTCTGCGGATTTCTGGTATTTTTTCGCTGACGTTTTGCATTTTTGCAGCATCAACTTTCACAGTAACTTTTACCATAGTTCATCTCCACCTGTTATTGCGAATATGTCAATTTTGTCGGAGATGTTACTATGGTCAATGACATAAGGTTTTAAATCATCCTTCAAAGTTTGTTCAAAGATTTCTGCGGATGATACCTGTATCCTCCAGTCATTGACTTTAGTACGTGGTGTGTCTCTGCGTTCGATAGCTAGTGCTACCATGTTTGCAGTTAGTCTTAAGCAGACACTTTTGACTGCATCATCTACCCCTTCGGGGAATTGATTATGAGTGTATGATTTAATCAAACTTTCACTTTGGGAAATCCAACTTGTAATAATTTCATTTAATTTCCTTTCATCACCTTGTTCTAATTTAAGGTGTTGAGGGTTAATTCCAGTAAGAGTTTTTACTTCATCTACAGTAATCCACATCAAATCATACCTCCAATTAAAATTTTTATGTTTCACCTGGTGTCTCTTCAACAGGATCTGCTACAACAGCAGTCAAACTAATAGTGAAACTAGTGTGTGTACTGTCACTTGAGATAGTATCAGAATATTCAGTGTACCCTTCCTTAGTTGCAGTAATGGTATGTTCACCATCCGCTACACCTTTCAATGTGCAACCTCCAGCAGGGCCAGTTGTACCAGTAATATCACCAATAGCAACACTTACACCAGATACCGCATTTTCCCCATCATCTACAGTGATGGATAAATCACGGGTAGTAACTTCAGGGATAACCTCTTCCTGTTGGGTTTCCTCTTCATCATCTTCAAGTTCTAAAACTTCATTTAAGAAATCCGCAAGGTAATCATGTCTTTTTTCAGGGCTTTTCCTCACAGAATAATGTAATTTTTTAAATTTTTTTATTTTTGCCATGTGATCACCATACCAAAAAAAATATTATTAGCTGAAACTTCTAGAATTTAGAAGCTTCAGGTAATTGTTCTAATTCATCAATAGTTAAAGTACAGTTTACGGAACCTTTTCCGCCAAATTTGGTGTTTACACCAGGACGGAGTCTGTAGTAGTAATCGGTTCTTTCGTGTTTTACAACACGGTCAGGTTCGATGGTCATGTTTTTCCAGATACCGTAAAGTAAGTATTCTGGGTTGGTTAACATGACGTTTGTAGTTTCAAGTGAAGTTCTTAATTCTTCGTCATCGAAACTTTGACAATTAATGATAGGAATACCTTTGTAGGTTAATGTTGGAGTGTAGCCAGTTTGAGTGCTGTCTCCCAATGGTGTTCCTCTGGATTTTAAGAGGTTCCTGTAAGCATCTTCAATTTCAAATGGAACGTAGAATTTGAGTTTGTTCCTTTGTCTGAAACGTAAAGGCATTGCGTAGATAGCTGCATCAAAGATAGCTTCTACAGTATCATTCACAGGGTCGAAGTCACCAGTTTCACCTTGCTCAGCAGCACCTGCGGAAACTAATTGACCTTGAGCGTTTTTCAACCAACCGTCAGCAGTACCTAATAACTTGGATGGTTGGTAATTGTCAGTATCAGCATATAATGCCCATATTTCTAAGTCCTCTCCAGCTCTTTCACCCATCATACCTAAGAGGGTTTGTTCAAATTGCTCTTTTTCCAGGTTGTCATCTTTTTCATCATCTTCAATACTGCACATGGTTTTGATTTTTGTAGTAGTGAGGATAGTTGGCTCGAATGCAACTTCAGCAGCGTCAAGTTCATCATTGGTAACTTGTTTGCTGTCAACGATTTTGTAACCTGGTTGTAATACACGGCCTTCAATACTGGTTTCTACGTATTGTTTTTCAAAACTATTCAAGATGTCAAAAGTTGCATCTCTAAGGATAGTTTGGTTTAAAGTTGCAGCACGTAAGAACATACCTAATTGTTCAGGGTTTAATAATGCTTTACCTGTTTCCATGTCCTCACGCATTGATTTGAATACTGCCTTTTCGGCAGGATTTACGATTTGACTTAATACTTGCTCATTGTTAAAAGCCATAAATATTCACCTTTTTTTAGTTCTTTTTTTGGTTTAAAACATCAACATTATAAAAAAATTAGTTTTTAAGAGGTCTGCCTCTTTTATCTCTACCCATGACTTCCATTGTAATAGCTTTATCAGATTTTAAAGCTTTTTTGTCCTCAGGGTTTTTGTCATGTTGAGGTAAACTTTTAGAATCTGATTTCATGGATTTCTTTTTGTCATCGGTTTTTTCATCCTCTTCATTGGATTCATCGGTTTCTTTTTCGTTTGATTCAGTGGATTGGGTTTCTTCTTCCTCTTCCTCTTCCTCTTTTTTCTTTTCATCCTCTTCATTGGTGGATTTATCTTCTTTTAATGCAAGAGGTTTAACCGCTTCGGCCACAGCCTCATTAATCATTCCACCTATGAATTCTTTGAATTCATCAGATTTGAAAACACCTTTGATTTCATCCAAGTCTTCTTTAGTAGCATAATCTGGAGTTTCCTCCAATCCAAGAATGCTCCTAATTTTGTTTAATTTGTTTTGTGCTTTGTCTTCAGACATATTCTCACCATTTTTTGATTCGCAAAATTTATTTCCATGCTGACAAGGTTTACGCACCAAGCTGACTAATACAGGAACTGGATCATTAATGTTTTTGATTAAGTTACCTGCACTTGCTTTCAAGCTGGCTTCTTTCAATGCAGCTTTTAGTTTTTCCGCAGTTTCACGTGTGAAAATACTAGGGCTATAACCAGTGATTAAGCCGTCTCTTGCTTGTTTGATTGCTACAGGGTCAGTTATCTCACTAGTCAACATCCATGTACCCTCAGGGTATGTGTGTATACTCCCGTCTAGCCAGGTATAGGATGTAGGTTGGTCTAGTAGGAATGATTTCAAAGCAGCACCTATGAGGTTATGCTTATGTGCTGTGGCAATCCCTTGAACGGCATGGTGTTTGTCAATAAAACCATAATCGTCATATGCTTCTTTGAAGGCTTTGACTTGTTCAACTGTAAAAGGGTCTTCGCCTCTCCAGTAATCACAATCTTTAGCTCCTGGTATCATGACCGGTGCTGTGAGTATTATGGAATTATCACTTTTGATGACTATTTGCTCTTGCAAGTTTAATCACCACCAAAAAAAAATTTTATTTAAATATATGGAGATGACCCAACTTTTCAAAAAAAAGTTTAGTTTCAATTCGTTAAAGTTAATAGAGTGTGTATGAAGTTAAGAATGAAAACGAACCCTTTTTTTATCATGGTTTTAAAAAAATTTATCCTAAGTTATGTGGAAATGGAGCAATTAAAAAACACATGTTAATTCTTGGAATTATATTGCACATTAAAGTTGAGTCCTCTTCATTATACACTGTAAGAAATAAAAATCTATAAAATAGAAAAGAAACAGAATAATTGTATACAACGTTAAAAGGTGATTTACTTGAAAGAAGATAAAACCACTAGAATTTGGAATCCCACAGAAGATCAACTATGGGAAAGTTATAAAAATTTAAAATCATATCAAAAATTAGAAATATGGTATGGTGTTGAAGATAAAAACAATGAAATTAAAAGAATGAAAATTGTTATTCCTTCAGGTTTGGAGTATATTAGAGATTTTGGTTTTGCTAAAGATATGCCTCATAAACCTTTTGAGGTTATTAGTGATGTAACTGTTTTTTTTAAAGATTATTGGAATGTAGAAAGAGTAATATTATATGTATCTCAAATATTATGTATTAGAGTTCTAGATGAAGAGTAATAAAGTGTTACTTAAGTAACACTTTGTACTCAGGATGACCTTCAATAAAAGACAAAACTTCCTCCCGTTCAAGAGCATCTAATTTAATCAGGTCACTACCAATTAAAGCTCTTTCACGGGAATTAACATTATACTCTTTTTGGTGAGATTCTATCCATTTAATAACTTTCTTAAAGTTACTATCGTTGCTTTCCATAATAACTGTTAAAAAAGCATTTGGGATGAATTCATCAAGAGATAAGATTTCATCCGCTTTAGTTAATAGTAGCTCTTTATTTATCCAATTATACATAATCTGTCTCCGTTAATCATATTTTTAGATTATCTGATTAATTAACCTTACTGTGAGTACATAATTCTTCCCGTTTTTGTAAGCATGGACAATTTCATACTCAGATTCAGGGATTAATAATTCCGCCTGGCCGTTGGTATTTGTGAGTTTATCTGTACTTTCTAAAGCCATTCCACGTGTACCTTTAGGATTTAGGATATGGTAGAATACATTGTACTTTTTGGAATCTCTTTGATAATAGAGCATAGGTGTTTCCTTATCAAATGAGGTAGATGTGAATCCTTTAAATACCCCTTTTTCACCTGGTTTCACTGGTATTTCATGGTCTGTGGATGTAGCTCTATAAGTGAATGTATCTTCAACTAAAGGAATTCCTTGTTTCATACCTTTTAACAGGTTTTCCTCAATTTTGTCATATCTCTCTGTAATGGTTTTTATCTCAGAATCACTTTCACCTAAATCTTTTAAATATTTGGCATATGCGGATTTATCTCTATAGTAATGATTCAATCTGCCGAAGTTATTACCACATCCATATTTGAAGGAATCATAAATACTTTGAGTACCAGGAAGTTTATTTTCAGGGATGATCCTTTTCATCTCTTTCATGAATTCATCAGTATAATGAGATTCATACCATCTGGCAATCTTACTAGAATAGTCCTGGTAATCATGATATTTGTGTAGTAAAAAATCTTTAGGATATTTTTCAATGATTTCATCTGTTAATGGCAATGGATGTCTCATTTTACCAAAATCTGGAAGAGAATTAACCTTGAAATTATCTACAATATTAGGATTAATAGGCCTCATGAAATGGTCTGAGGATACCAATTCAGTTTCAGCCATTGCTTGCTCTACTAGTTCGTCTGCATGGAAGTAGTCAAGTGTTGCTATGAGATCTTCTTCATGGAACTGTGCCATGTCTGGTGGTGCAATATATCCGTATGGGATTATGAATGGTAATGCTTGACATCTGCAATTTATGATTTCTGCTGCGGGGCCTGCCATGTCTCCAGGATACATTAATCCGTTGCTGAATACTCCGCCCATTCTTATTATTTCGCCTTCCATGTGTACATGGTCAGCACTGTCACGTAGCCTTAGTCCTCTTACACGGCTGTCTCTAGCTGTACTCCATTGTATGTATTCAACGCCCATGTCATCATAGCCCTTGATGACTCCTAAACATTGGCTGTTATGTGTTTCTGTACGTGCTATTCTCACTGATTCCCATGTTTTTAACTGTCCGAATCTTCGGCGAATATCTCTTGAAACTGCATCTATTCCTTTTCCTTCATCATATCCTTTTACTATAATATCGTTTATTTGGCCATCTACCCTTGCAAGGGTTTTTTCGGATAATTGATATGTACGTGTTCTTAGGTTTTCATGGACATCAGGGAGAGTACCGAATAACTTATCTTTTGTAATTGTAGATGAAACAGCGTCATTGATGTCTGCTTTCAATACAGTATATTGCTTTGAGAGGATATTCCCTTTTCTGCGGAAATTAATCAATCTCTCAACAATACGTTTACCAGATGCACGTGATTTATCAAACTCTCTAATTTTATACTTGCACAATAACTCATAATACTGTTTGTGCATTTCATGAATAGGTGCTAATATCAAATCAGTATGTGCTTTGAACATTACTTCAGGATTGTAATATTCAGCAAGATTATTGATTACCTGATATTCCATTTCCTGGAATATCTTACTTACCTCTTTGGCTAGTTGATCTTCATAGTATTGTGAGAGTAAATGTTCCACTTTACTATAAGTCAGTTCCGTCTTCAGGTTCCTCAGTTGTTTCTGTGTCAGTGTCATCTTCTTTACCCCAGAGGTTATTTTCTAAAGTTGATATGATTGTTTCAGCTTCTAAATTCTCATTATTTTCAACATTATTCCATAATGACTCTAACGGCTGGTTATTCAAATAGTATTCATCCAGGTATTTATTGTTTTCTGGTGCGGTTAATCCAAATTGGTCACCGAAGTTGTTAATAAGGTCACGTGGGGTCATTGCAGCTCTTGCAAATAGGAATTCTGCTATGGCCATATCGTTTCTGTAGTCTTTAGGGTCTAGGTCTGAGGCTACATATTCCCATCCTGTGACTTCTAATTCATTGCGTGCTATCATGTTGATTAGCTCTTCAGCTTCTTTTTTGATAGGTGCAACCGTACTGTATTTGTAGCTGTTATCAGTAAATTGTGAATTTGTACCGTTGAGTTTTCCTGCATCATAGATTCCTAACCTTGATGGATCTACTTTATGAGTATTTATGATTTCATCTCTTTCGTCTTTCAGGAATACTCGGAAACTTCCCTCTTCTTGTTGAATGCTTAAAGGTTGGATTTTGACTTCTACTTTTCCTTCCTCACCGTCACTAGGTACAGTAATACAAATAGCTGAATGTGGATTTTTGATTACCTGCTTAATCTGCTGACTAATCTTATATCTGATTGTTTGTGTATAATCATAATTAGGATTCTCAATAGTTTCGCCTTCAGCATTAGTAATATACGGCTCTTCCTCATAATCTGCAAAATCCCCTGTAATGGTTACGGCAAATGCTGGCATTCCGTAGTTTTCAAAGAATTTAGTGTTATATCTTTTAGCTGATAATATGCCTTGAATGGATAATAAGCTTCCTATGATTGGTGGCCTTCCATAATATGTGGTTTTAGGTGCATATTCTTGAGTCCATAAGAGTTCATTTGCTCTATCCTCTGCTGATAATGAGTTGTATGGGTACCATTCACCAGTGTCTGCGTGAACATCGCAGAGTTCACCTTCGGCATTGTAGTTTTTACCGTATAATACAAACCATACTTCTTTGCCTGCATTGTTAACATGTTTTACTCTTTTTTCATCTGCATGTCTTCTTAGTGTATGTGCTGGTATGTGACATAATCTGCGTGGTAAACTGTCACTGGTACCCCATCTTGTTAACTCCATTGCACCATAACCAATAGCCCGACGGTCATATAGCATACGGTAAATCATACTGTTTATGGAAGGTTCGCATTCGTTTAAGAATTCCATGAATCTTTTCCTTTCATCTTCAGATTCACTTTCACCTTCAACTGGAACTAGTGTAAAGCTTATTCCTGCTGCATCTCCAGCTACTGCATCTACACAATTTGCATGATAACTGTTGAAATCTAATAAGTCTGCTAGTTCACGTGGATTGTATTTAGGTTCTACACATTGAATACCATATTGCCATATATCGTCTGGTGTTTGTTTACTGCCTGTGGTAGGGTCAACATCTGCTTTCAATGCGTAGTTACTTAGTATTTTAGGGTCAACAATGTTCTCATTACCGTAATCATCTCTTGTTACAATAAAACTATCACTTTTAGTCATTAATGCCTCCTTTACATAATCTTAATATATTTTAACGTTACGTTTAGGTCTACGCCAATGTCTAGCTGAACCTGTGCATGCGTCAGCTATATCATCGGGTTTACCTTCCTGACCTGTGAATGCGACTAGGTGATCTATAACTTCAATATTCCAATCACCATGCACAAACCATATACGGCCATCTTCAGCTAAAGCTTCCAAATCGAAACTTCTAACATTTTTCTTTAATTTGACTTTATCACCACGAATGTTAAATCCTTTAAATTCTTTACTTCTACGGAATTTATTAATTAAGAGTTTACTTGCACTTCCTGGCTCTTGCTCAATACGAATTAATACATCTTTACCGTCTCTTTTTGCAGTTTGTTGGAATTTTCGTAATACTTGATTTGCAGTAAATTTGCCAGTCACCAAATCAATCATTATCAAATCCTCACCAGTCCAGGCAGTTAGCATTCCAGCGGTAGCGTCACCTTTTTTACCACTGGCTCCGAAATCCCAATATCTTAATTTCGGGGCATCATAAGGAACTTCCTCACGTTCAATAACATTATAAATCTTGTTGGTGGTTTCATCCATAAACCAGGCCCTTTTGAAAATGTTACCCTCACGTTCTATAGGGTGACCTTGATAAATAGCATTAAATAAATAGCTGCCAATATCCCTTTTTTCTGACATTAACCAATCATAATCCCGCTGATATGGCCATAATACCTCTCCTTTCTTACGGCCTAATAAGTCAGTTTCAGGTTCTGTACAAATTGCAGGGATATTCAAGTCTACCCATGTATCCTGTGCTATAGTTCCGCCTTTCTTTAGAATGTCAAAAGCATCTACAGCAGGAATTGTTGGGGATGTGCTTTTAATGATTCCATGCAAATCATTAACATGTAATCTTTGTGCAATTACTATGATTATTGGTGGACGGCCATTTGTTCGTCTTTCTAGTCTTGAGCGTACTACACCACCAAACCATTCACGCAGTTTTTGCTGTTTCACCTCACTGTCTGCATCAGCTACATTTTTAATAGGATCATCAACTATGAAGAGTCCTGCACCGAAACCCATGATTGAACCTGCAGCACCTACGGCTAACATTTGGCCTCTGTATGGTGGTGCAATATTGAACTTATTCTTAGCTCTGCTGTCTGTAGCTAAATGAATCGGGTATGGTGATAAGTGATTGTAGTAATTGATGATGTCTTTTACCTGGCCTCCAAATTCAGATGCTAATCCCTGAGAGTATGCTGACAATATAACTTTATCATTGGGATAATGTGCAAGGAAATAACTTGCAAGATTACGGCTGATTAATGTACTTTTACCATGACGGCTAGGAACACTTAATAATATTCTGCTGACTTTACCGTCTATAGCATAATCCAGTAACTGCATGATTAACATGTCAAAGTCACGTGGACGCCATAATCCATTATTGACTAAAACGCTCCATGCTCCAAGATTCAAATTATTTTTCATCCTGGAATTACGTATCCTATCGTCAACAGTTTCAGCAATCATTGTCTCTTATCCACCAAATCCCATAAAATATCATTCCAAAACTCACGGGTTTCATTACTTTCATGTAATGGATCATCATCAACAGGAACATAAGGAACATCCTCTTCAGGATTCTCAAGCTTTTCATATTCATCAACAATATTCTTATAATCCTTAGCCTGCTCAAACCTTAGATTATTAGATTGAACAATACCTGTCTTTGCGTCCTGACAAGCTCTATTACTGTAAGCTTTATCTTTAGCGGACAGTTCAAAATCATCTAAAATATCATTTTGAAGGTCACCTAACCTATCCAAAATATCATCATCCTTCTTTTTCTGGGAAGGATTGGAAATAACAGTATCCTCAAGGAATTCTGTTGCAGCCTCATAGGCAACTTTCGTCTTAAACACTTTGAAGTCATCATTAAAATTATACCTTCTAACCCATGTGTTGGCAAGTGTAGTGAGGTTGACTTCTTTAAGTTTCCCTTTATTTTGTCCTGAGGAAATGTAGAGGTTCGGGTCATCCTCAAAATTAGTCAATTTCACAAATTTTGGAAAATCTTTTACAAAATCTGCATAGGTTATATCTTTGTATCCTGGAAGTGTCCTGGTTAAAAATAGAACGTTCCGTACTG
>NZ_JBGVFE010000111.1:0-17127 GCF_045120835.1 Methanobrevibacter sp. | reverse complement strand
ACTTCTCTTGTAACCGATGACGACCGGGTCATTGGAGCAACCGGACTGAATCTGAAAGACTCTTCACTGATTTACTTTAAGGCAAAAGCGGTTATTTTGGCAAGCGGAGGAGCTGGACAACTATACCCTGTAACATCCAATACCTTCCAGAAAAACGGAGACGGCTA
Organism: Methanobrevibacter sp.; assembly: GCF_045120835.1. Taxonomy (GTDB): domain Archaea; phylum Methanobacteriota; class Methanobacteria; order Methanobacteriales; family Methanobacteriaceae; genus Methanocatella. The sequence goes on along the minus strand of NZ_JBGVFE010000111.1, from coordinate 16,960 downwards.
TGCAATGGCATACCGTGCCGGAGCCGACCTAGTAGACATGGAACAGATACAGTTCCACCCAACAGGAATGGTGGCACCCGAATCCAAAAAAGGAGTGCTCGTAACCGAAGCCGTAAGGGCAGAAGGTGGAAAACTCATAAACAGTGAAGGCGAAAGATTCATGAGCAAATACGCCCCTGAAAAAATGGAACTGGCCACTCGTGACGTTGTTGCACGCTCAATCTATCAGGAAATCGTTGAAGGCAGGGGAACCGAAAACGGTGGAGTATACCTTGACATTTCACACCTGGATGATGACTACATAGAAGAAAAGCTCGAAACAATGGTTTTGCAATTTGAAAACGTCGGTGTAGACATCAAGCACGGCCCTATTGAAGTGGCACCGACAGCTCACCACTTTATGGGCGGACTTAAAATCAATACCGATGGCTCAACTTCCCTTAAAAATCTGTTCGGAGCCGGAGAAGTTTGCGGTGGAGTTCATGGAGCTAACCGTTTGGGAGGAAATGCTCTGGCTGATACACAGGTATTCGGTAAAATTTCAGGTGAAAGCGCCTCAAAAGCCGCTAAAAATACCGAACTGAAAAGCAATGATGAGGCAGTTGAAGCCGAAGCATCAAGAATTGAAAGTCTAATTAAAAAAGGCTCCATCAAACCGCAGGAATTTAAAAACAACATCAAAACATTAATGTGGGAAAAGGTAGCTATCGTTCGTGAAGAAAAAACCCTAAATGAAGCGCTAAAAGAACTTCTGGAAATGCAAAAAGATTTGGATAAATTGGATGTCAAAAATCAAAAGCAATACAATACAGAACTTGTTACCGCTCTTGAAGTAATAAACATGGTTGAAATCTGTATCTTAACTGTAAAATCAGCAATATTAAGAAGAGAAAGTCGTGGAGCACACTTCAGAAGTGATTTTGCCGAAACAAAAGACGAATGGAAAAAGAGTATAGTAATAAATCAAAAAGAAATAAAATTTGAAGCTAGATAGCTTCTTTTAATTCTTTTATTGCCTGTTTTGCCTTGGCATAGATTTCATCCTCATCCAAAACAGTCAATTTTTTATTTTCCATTAATATTTTACCATTGCAAATTGTAGTATCAACATTAGAACCGTTTGCAGAGTAGACCACATTGGAAGATGGAGATGAACTGTCAGGAGTCATGTTTGCGGCATTGGTATCTATTAAAATAATGTCTGCTTTTTTGCCGACCTCAATTGATCCTATTTCTGAATCGAGGCCTAAAGCCTCAGCACCTTTTATTGTTGCCATTTCAATGGCTTCATCTGAGTTGAGCACTTTAGGATCAAGTGTGGAAACCTTCTGAAGCAGGCTTGCTGTTTTTAACTCTTCAATCAAATCGAGATTATTGTTTGAAGAAGCGCCATCAGTACCTATAGCAACGCAAATGTCATTTTCAATCAATTTGGATATAGGAGCAACGCCTGAAGCCAGTTTCATGTTACTGCATGGATTGTGTGAAACCTTAACGCCATGTTTCTTAATTATTTCAATTTCCTCATCACTTAGCCATACACAGTGTGCAGCGAGAACATCGGGACCTAAAAAGCCGATTTTTTCCAAATATTCAAATGGCCTTAATCCTTTTTCCTCCAAACTGTCATTGATTTCCTTTTGGGTTTCAGAAACGTGGATATGAATTCCGATGTTATGTTCATCGGCCAGTTGGCGAACCTTAACGAGCAACTCTTCAGATGCGGTATATGGTGAATGCGGACCGAAAAATACCTTGATTCTTCCGTCGGCCATGCCATTGCATGCATTATACAAGGCCAAATTCTCTTCTATTTCAGCCTTTCTTTTATCTTCATCACCAAAATCAATCATTCCATATGATAAAACAGCCCTGATACCACTGTCCTCTACTGCACGAGCGACATCTTCCATGTAAAAGTACATATCTGAAAATGTGGTGGTTCCGGACTTTATAAGCTCAACTGCACCTAATAGAGCACCAATATAACAGTAATCACCGTTGAGATTTGCCTCCATTGGCCAGATATGATCATTAAGCCAGCTGTCCAAACTTAAATCGTCTGCCAGACCTCTAAATAATGTCATTGATAAATGAGTATGAGTGTTAACAAATCCTGGAAGTAAAATTTTTCCTTCCGCATCTATGACCTTGTCGATGCCTGTCTCATCAATTTCATCAGAAATTTCAGCAATTAAATCGTCCTTAATCAGCAAGGATTGCTTTTTGTTTTCAAAATCCTTCGGGTTTAAAATCAATGCGTTTTTAATCAAAATAGTATTATTCATATTAACACCTAAAAAATAAAAAAAAGAATAGCTAAAAACTATTTATAAGTTTTTGATAGCTAATTTAATATCATCTGCTTTAACAGTTTTACGTTTTGCAATTTTAGCAACACCGTTTGCTTCACGAGCTACGTTACGAGCAACTTCTTCTAAGTATGCTGCTAATTCTTCTTTTGCATCTTCGCTAACTCTTTCAGCACCTGATTCTTTGATGATTCTTGCAATAGGAGCTTTTGGTATTTCAGACATAGTTTTCACCTCACAAATTTGATTAAAAACTTATTATTAAATTCATTAATAATAAGCTTAATAACAATATAAGATATCTTAATATTTAAATATTTTGCTAAAATCAGCTATGATTCTAAAATCAGTTATGAAAAATCACAAATTTTAAAAAATAAATCTATTAATTATTACTATTAATAATTAAAGATATTAATAACAAAATTCATATTAATAAAGAGATAAAAAAAATCGAGAGATATAATGAAAATAAAAATTGCAATTCCTTCCAAGGGAAGAATAAGTGAACCTTCCATAAACATCCTAGAAAAGGCTGGTTTAGGATTAATCGATAAAAACAATCGTAAACTCATTTCCAAAACATTTAATGAGAATATTGAAGTCATGTTTGCAAGAGCATCAGACATTCCAGAATTCGTCAATGATGGTGTGGCAGATATGGGAATAACAGGTGTTGATTTAATCGAAGAAAACGAAGCCGACGTTAGCGAACTGCTTGACTTGAGATTCGGTCAGACAAAACTGGTATTGGCCGCTCCCGAACAATCACAGATCAACTCCATAGACGACATTACAGAAGATATGAAAGTGGCCACCGAATTTCCTGTTTTGACTCAAAAATACCTGAATGAAAAGGGTCTTGACTTAAAAATTGTTAAGTTGAGTGGATCTACCGAAGCCGCTCCTTTCATAGGTATCGCTGATTTAATTACAGATTTAACAAGTACCGGTACCACATTAAAGATGAATCATCTAGAAATCATCGACACAATCCTTGAAAGTACCATAAAGCTCATAGCAAATCATGAAAGCCTATCAAATAAAAGGGAATTGATTGAGGCCGTCAGTACAAGTATAAAAGGTGTGCTTGATGCAGACAGGAAAAAACTGATTATGATGAATGTCGATGCCTCAGATTTGGATAAAGTCAAGGAAGTCATGCCTTCAATGGGCGGTCTGACAATATCTGAAGTTCTCTCAGACCATGATACCGTTGCAGTTCAGGGAGTTATCGATGAAAAACAGGTATTTAGCTTAGTAAATGATTTAAGAAATGCCGGCGCTCGTGACATACTGGTTGTGCCGATTGAAAGAATCATATGAAAATCGGAATATTCTACACTACAATACATGAATCCACAAAAAAATCATGTGAAACATTGGCAAGTAAGACCAATGCAGATATTCGGCTAATCCCTATCGAAAATGCCAAATCAGAATGCATTCTGAAATATAACTTCATAATACTTGCAGGATCAGCAATAAACGGTAAGGTTCAAAACAAACTGAAACTGTACATTTCACAAAATCTAAAAAACCTAAAGGAAAAGCCATTGGGTCTTGTTTTAAACTGTGAAGATGATGTAGACCGGTTTAACAAGACATTTACAGAAGAAATAGTAAATTCCTCAAAAATCAAATCGAATTTCGGTTATGAATTGAATCCGGATGAGGGAAATTACATTGAAAAAAGAAAAATAAATAAACTAATTAGTCAATATAAAAAAAATAACAGAGAACTTCCAAGTTTAAATCATGACGAGATTAACAAATTTGCTGACTACATTAACACTATGATTGAAAAAAGGATTGATTAGATGTTTAGGTTAAAAAACATAATTTCCATAAAAGACTTTGAAAGAGAGGATATTGAATATATTCTTGATGAAGCATCTAAATTAGAAGATATTGCCAAATCTAAGGAAATTTCAGACGAACTGAAGGGAAAATTATTAGGTTTAATGTTTTTCGAACCGTCTACAAGAACAAGACTGTCATTTGAAACCGCCATGAAACGTTTAGGCGGAGGATGTATAGGTTTTGACAGCAGCGGATCCAGTTCAGTTTCCAAAGGCGAAAGCATTGCAGATACCGCCAAAATGTTTGAGGGATACAGCGATGCATTGGTAATCAGACATGAGCTTGAAGGAGTATCAAAATTCATTTCCGATATCGTTGACGTTCCGGTAATCAATGCAGGTGACGGAGCCGGACAGCATCCAACACAAACATTGCTCGATTTATATACAATCAAAAATGAAATTGGATCAATTGACAACTTGAAAATAGCATTAATAGGTGATTTGAAATTCGGACGTACTGTACATTCCCTATCAAATGCACTGGGTCTGTTCAATAACATCAAAATTTATCTCGTATCACCGCCTGAGTTGAGAATGCCTCAGGAGATTCTTCTTGATTTGAACAAAACTAATGTGGAATATGTTGAAGTGAACAGCATTGAAGAAATATTAGACGATGTTGATGTTTTATATGTAACCAGAATTCAAAAAGAACGTTTTGTAGATATCGATGACTATATAAAAATCAAGGGTGCCTATATCATCAATAAAAATATGCTGGAAGGAAAAGAATTGATTGTAATGCATCCACTGCCAAGAATCGATGAAATATCCACAGATGTTGACGATACAAAATTCAACAAATATTTCACCCAAGCAGCAAATGCAGTGCCTGTAAGGATGGCGATCCTAAAAACCTTAATTAAAAACAACCCTAAATAGTATATATGGCTGTTTCAAGTAAAGTTTCATCACATTGAAGTTTAATTATGTTGGTCCTACCTTTTCCACGTCCGCGTGATACGGTATTGGTGGAAATGATACCGAGCAATTCAAGTTCGTTGATGAAATCAAATATTCTTCTGTATGTGACTGCATCCTTTTTGGAAATGTCTGTGTAAGCTTCGTAAAGTTTACCTGATGTGATTTCCTCTTTCTGCTTTGTTAAATTTAAAATGGCTTCCAAAAGCCTTTGCTGTTGAAGCGGCAATGTTGAGAGGATTTCACTAACCTTATTGTGTTCAATTCTATCCTTGGCTCTTTTTACATGGTCGCTTGTGACCTTTTTGGAAGCTTCATCAAAGGCGAGTTCACCTGCATTCTTAAGCAGGTCCAATGCATATCTTGCATCGCCTTCCTCTTTTGCAGCCATTGCTGAACACAATGGAATCACATCACTATCAAGAACTCCCTCGTTAAAGGACAGTTCGGCCCTTTCGGAGAGTATATCAGACAACTGATCAGCACCATAAGGAGGGAATACAATTTCCTTATCATTCAAACTGCTGGTTACTCTTGATTTAATTAAATTTTTAAAGTCCAAATAATTACTGATTGATAAAACGGCAACATTGTCTGTTCTTGTTAATGTGTATAATATTCCATCCCCATCTTTATCAAGCAAAATATCGATTTCATCCAAAATAACGATTAGATGCAACTTTTTACCGAAGGCGTTGGTTCTAAACAGACTTCTGAAAGCATTGACAACTTCCGCCTTGGTCCATCCACGGCTAGGAACATCACGTCCAAGTCTATTACAAAGCTCAGCCAATACCTGATATTCTGTAGTGTAATCTGTACATCTGATATATTCTATTTTGACAAAAATGCTTTCATTGCATGCCACTTCAATAAGCTGTTCACGTGCAAATTTGGAAGCTGCAGTCTTTCCTGTTCCTGTCTTACCATACAATGTCACGTTTGAAGGAGTGACATTATCCAGGACATCCACCCAATTTTTTGCAATTTCTTTTATCTGTTCATCCCTGTGAACCAACTTTTCAGGCAAAAATCTGTGATCCAGTGGTTTTTTATCCTTAAATATCAAATTCTTTCGTCGCTTTGTAAATAGCTCTTCATCTTCAAAAATATTTGCCATATTATCACCTTAAAAATTATATGATTAAATCAAAATTGTATTGAGTATAATTTCCAGTGTTAATAATATAATATACCTGATAAATAAAGTTTTTTATTACCATAATGAAGAAATTGTATTAACTTTAAAAATTTTGAAAAATTTAAATAATTTAAAAACGTTTAAATTAAAAAATAATCGATAAAAATAATATAAAATTAATTTATCAACTTTAAAATAACTCTAAATTAAAATATTATCGATTATATAAATGATTTACTTAAATATGAAAAAGTATTATTTCAAATATAAGATATCAATTTCAAGTGTAAATATATGGTGAAAATACAAATCGAAATACCCTAAATCGCCGAACGGTATATGATTTTGAAAATATTATCATGATTCATCACAAAGACAGGGAGGTACATTTCAAGTGTAATCTATTTTACCCGAAAGCCAAAAATCAAGGGGTTGATTTCAAGTGTAAAAAAAATGGAAAAATGCTTTTTTAATTAAACAAAAGACATCTTATTAAATTAAATCAAAAAATAACCGATATAATTAAAGATAAATTTCAAGTGTTACAGTTGAAACATACCCCTTCAGTCCTAATATATCAACGAAATGCTTACACTTGAAATACATCCCTCCCTCTCTAAATGAACATGTCGTTTTCATTTGAGGGAGTGACATTAATTTGAAGAGTACCGAATTTCTCGTCAATCAACCATATGCAATGTAATTTTGATTTGAATACACGTTTAAGAGTTCTAATCAATTCATTTTTGGTTAAACCATCTTCAAAAATTTGATCTGTGATGACAAACTGCTGCAAAATATCCTGTGCAACCTGAAGCTCAAAGTCAACCAAAAAGTTATTCAATCCAAAGTTCAAATCCATAAGAAATTCCTTTCTGGTTTTGCCATCGGCCTGTTTCATCAAATCCAGATGCTGAGGAGCAACCTGGGTAGCGCAGGCAACAATAATGCAGTCTTTGCCTTCAGGCTTAACAACGTCCATTATATTATCCTTTGGAAATTCAACAATAAAGTGAAAATCAGCATTTTCGTCATATTTTACTTCTCGCATCAAATCCTCATCAGATAACCATTGTTTTACATTTTCTTCAATGTTCATAATATCATCTTTTTTAAAAAAATTTATAATAAATTATTTATTTTTTAATTATATAAATTAAACTATGATTGAATATAATAATTTAATAAATGCCAAAATAGGCAGTATTGTTTCATTTGAGTTATTTATTGTTATTATATTTGCACTTTTGATTTCACTTGGAATTGATCTCATCTTCGGTGAACTTCCGACACGAATACATCCTGTAGTAGTTATCGGAAATATCATCGATTTTTTTAAAAGACAATTCATTGGGATTAAAAACAGACTGTCAGGACTGTTTGTTGTTGTTTGTGTTTATTTAACAGTCTATATCATTTTATATATTATTTATATTATTTCATCTCTTAATTTTGTTTTATTAGTTATTGTATTTACAATACTTTTGTCATCAACATTTTCTGTCAACATGCTTCTTCAGACAGCCACTGATGTAAAGAGTGCACTTGATGAAAACATCGAAAAGGCCAGACAGCTTGTATCTTATCTTGTAAGCCGTGACACTGATGAGCTTAGCGAATCTTTCATCGTTTCAGCTGCAATAGAAAGCTTGACAGAAAACATAACAGATTCATATGTTGCACCTGTGTTTTATTACATGATTTTTGCAGCAGTAATGTTAATACATCCCATTAACGACTGCATATTCTATCTGCTTTTGATTCCAATGTTTTACAGAATTTCAAACACTATGGATGCGATGCTTGGATATACCACAGATGAGCTGAAGGACATCGGCTTTCTTCCGGCAAAAATAGATGATGTTTTGAACTACATTCCCTCAAGAATTGCAGGGATTTTTGTTGTTATTTCTGCATATCTGCTTAGACTGGACGGAAAGAATGCATTTAAAATAATGTTGAGGGATGCAAGAAAATGTCCGTCTCCAAATTCTGGATACACAATGGCAACAACAGCAGGGGCATTGAACATACAACTGGTTAAAAAGGGGACATATATTTTAGGTGATGACAACAAAAGTATCACCAGAGATGACATTACAGAAGCTGTTAAGCTGTCCAGATTAACAATGATCTTATTTACAGCAGCAGTTATTTTATTGTTTACATTAATTTATGTGATATTATGAGACTGGCAATAATTTCGGTATCAAATAAGGGTCAAGAATTGGCAATCGACTTAAAGGAAAAATTGGATTTGGACTCAACAATAATACGATGTGACTTATATCATAAAAATGTCAAAAAGTATTTTCCATTGTTATTCAGTGAATATGATGGTATAATAGCAATTATGGCATCAGGCATTTTGATAAGATCCATTGCCGGTTTGATCAAATCGAAGGTCACAGACCCTGCCGTTTTAAACATTGATGACAATGGGAGATTTGTTATTTCAACATTATCCGGTCATTTGGGCGGAGCGAATGAACTTACAAACAAGATTGCCGCTTTGATTGACGCAACATCTGTCATTACAACATCCACTGATGTAAACAGGAAGCTGGGAATAGATGTTCTGGCACGTGATTTGTATTTGGCGATTGATAATCCTAAAGAGATTCTATACTTCAATAAGGCAATTCTTGAAGGCCGTGAGATTTCACTTACCGTCAATCCTAACAAGAATTTCGAGTATTTGTTTGATTATTTGAATAATGTTACACTTGAAATCAATGTTTCAATTTACTATTCTTCAAAAATGAATATTGATGAAATACTGGTTTCTCTTGATGAGCATGAAATGATTTTGAAAGAGAAAAAAATAGTTGTAGGAATCGGATGCAGACGAGATAAGGAATGCAGATACATTTATGATGGTGTTAAAAAGTCATTGAAAGACTTGAATATTCTGATTTCTAGAGTAAACATGTTTGCATCTGCTGAAATAAAAAAAGATGAAAAAGGCATTTTAGAATTGTCCAATAAGTTGAATATACCTGTTAGTTTTGTTGAAATTGACAAATTGAAGTTATTCGAGTCAAATGACATTTCAAAATCAGAGTTCGTAAAATCAAAATTTGGAATTTATGGTGTGTGTGAACCTTCAGCGCTGATAATGGCAGGTTTTGATTCAAGGTTGATTTATAAAAAAACTTCTTATGATGGTGTTACAATAGCTATAGCTATTTCAAATTAATAAAAAATAGTAAAATACTAAATTAGATAGCTTCTAATTTAGATAGAACTTCCCAAATTAAAGTTCTTGCGTGCACTGGAATATTAGGATCATTACTGATTTCATCCAATTTTCCTAAAACAGTACTGATTCTTACAGACTGATCCTGTTCATCATCTTTTAATAAGTCACTAGACTGGCTAGCTGCTTCTCTAATATTACGAGGAACAGTATTGTTATCTGAAATATAGTTAAGAATTTCACATACTTCGTCAATTGCTTCATTACTCATTATACTCCCTCCAAAATATAATAATTAAAATAAGTAAAAATAACTATTAGATAAATATTTGTTCTTAAATAATTTAAATACTTTTTGGTAAAGAAAAAAAATTTTCGGTAGAAAAATTTATATTAAATTAAACAAAATTATTATACATGTCAGATATAAGCAAAACTACAATAAACTTACCAAAAGATTTAAAAAAAGAACTAAAGAAAATTGCTATTGATGAAGAAACTTCATTATCCGGATTAATCATAAAGATGATTGAAGAAGGAATGAAAAGTAGAAACAAAGCAGATGTTATTTCAGATGAAGATTAATCATCATCTTCAACTGAATTTAACATTAAAGTTATAAATTGTGTTTTTGCAGTCTCTTCAACGAACACTGCAAGGGACATTGCTTCTTTTAAACCGTCAGCGACGCAAATCACACCATGATTTTTTAAAACCAGTACATCCTCATCGCCGAGACCTTCACTAGCGCTTTTTGCAAGCTCATCGCTTCCAGGCTTTTCATAATCTATTGAAGATAGGTAAGGTTTTTTTATTGCACCAAAACCTTCAAGTCTTTTGAGTCTTTTATCGGAAAAGGAAAATCCTGTTGCATATGGTGAATGAGTATGAACGATTGCCTTTACATCAGGCCTCTTTTTGTAGATTTCCAAATGCATATTGACTTCGGATGAAGGTTTTCCCTTTGTTAAAACTTCTCCATCCATATTAACTAAAACAATGTCTTTTTGACTTAAATTTGATAAGGACTTTAAAGTAGGAGTAATGCCAACCACTTCTCCAAATTTTGCACTTATGTTTCCGGCCTTACCCGAAACCAGACCCTTGTTGTAGATTTCATTTGAAACGGATATAATTTCAGCGATATTTTTTTTCATTAAATAACCTCTTTATAAGAATTTGTAATGTTTATACTTTCCCTTGTGAAGAATAGGGACTTCAGCAGGGGTTGGATTAATGTTATATATTTTCTGGAACTCAGTTTGAGTCTGGAATGTTCCGGAATTGATTAGATGAATTCCCTTGTATTTTCTGTAGCTGTTAATGTGGATATGTCCTGTATGGAAGACATCCGGAACTTCATCAATGACAAGATAGTCTTCAAGTTCTGAAGCCAGTGGAGTTCTTTCACCATATATTGGTGCCAAATGTCTTTTTTGTAGCAATTCTTCCATTATAACATCACTCTTTTCATATTCAAAATCTTTTACAGCCATTACCAGGTCGTCAAAACTGCGTCCGTGATAGATTAAAACGTTTATTCCATCCAGGGAAACCACACCAGGATTTGATATGAATTCTACATTGTCAAGTTCGTACAACGCCTTTGCGTATTCTTCAGGAACTGCAGGCTGAGGTTCCGCCACTCTTGATGCATCGTGGTTTCCTGGGGCGATGATGATTTTGATGTCACTTCTTATGTTTCCCAAAAATCTGGCGGCTTCGTTGTACTGTTCGGTAATGTCCTTGATTGCAAGTTCCTTATCCTGATTTGGATATACGCCGATACCGTCCACTATATCTCCACCAATGATAAGGTACTTAACGTCTTCAGCAACTCTTCTTTGATCTTCATCCCCATATTCACAGTTGATCCAATCGATAAATCTTTGGAATGCGTCTTCTAGAAATGTCAGGCTTCCAATGTGAACGTCAGACAAAAATACTATACCGAAGTCCATCTTTTTTTCGGGAATTCTTAAAACGCCAGGCTTTATAATCTGTTGGCCAAAGGCAAAATGAGGGTCATCGCTTTTGTTTGCTATAACACCAACAACCTCATCTCTTACAAGCTTTTCAGCCTCATTAAATAATTCATCATTCTTGTTTGAGAATAGAACAGTCATTGAACCGGTATCATCTTCAAATTCAATAAGCTTATGTCCATTTTTACTGGACCTGATTTCCTTGACCATTAAAATCATGCTTAAGCTATCCTGCGATTCGTCAATGTCTGCAATTTTAGTGTAATTCTTAAGATCAGGTCTTTTAGACAGGATATTGGCCAATTTTTCGTATCTGCTTTTAAAATAGGCTATCAGGTTTTCAAGCTCTCCGCTTGTGTATGATTTTTTGCTTGTATCCTGAATAATTTCAAAATCATATTCGACATTGGTTTTTTGCTCATTTCTTTTGAACTTTATTTTTGTATCCCTGATAGTTTCGGAAGCCTCTTTGATTGCTTCATTGACATAGGCTTCAGGCTTGTCACTATCCTTTTTGAGGTTTTCAATTGAAGTGGGCTTTTTAGTCGGTTCAACTTTTGAAGTATTCTGACTTTTCTTTTTTTCATTTTCACTTATCTGTGGTGTTTTATCAACTTTCTTTTTAGTTTCAGGTTCTTTATCCTTTATTAAAGTGTCCTGATTATCGCTTTGAGGGGCTGTTTTATTGCCCAAGATTTCATCGATAGTTTCACCACTAACCGAAACAAGGTCCTTTGAGGTAAACTTATCACTTTTTAATTTAACTATTAAGGTAGATGCAAAATTTAAAGGGTTTTCTGCATTAACAACTTTATCGTAAGCTTCTGGTGATAGGTTTATTCCTTTTTTTGCAAATTTTAATAGAATTTTATTAGTTGACATATTGATAAAAAATTTATTTTTTGACATTAATATACTTTGAGAATTTTTAGAATCAATATTGATTTTGAGTTATATTTATTTATAACTAATCATAAAATTAAACATATTATATAATGATAAATTAAAAGGATTTCATGATTGTGATAAAATGGCGAATAAGATACTTAAAATTGTTTTGATTATAGTATTATTTGTTGTATTTTTCGAATTGGGTCTTTTTAGCTCATATACTATTGTTACAGCTGAAGCTCCGAATATTCAGGGACTGATAGATATGCAGATTACAAAAATCCAGGATTTCTTTAGTCCCGAAAAAGTAAACGAGGCTTTGATTAAGGATCCTACTCCAGTCAACATTACAAACAAAAAAGACGTGGGTCTTAAAATGGAGACGCTATCGCAGGTTGATGGAGTAAATGTCGATTCAATGAATATAACAACTTTAGAGGATACAGACAACAAGAATTTCACAGTAAATATTGAAGCTTTAGGTTATGCTTCTCCAAATTCAACTTCAGGACAAATCGTTATCAGTCAGGATCCGTCCTATAAGGTAATAGCAACAGCGCAAGCGAGCTACAAGGAAAACGGATTGATGGTTGATGAGAATTCAATTGCAATAACCTCAATTTTAAAATTGTACTAGTGATATTATGATTAATGTTATAGGAATTGGTCAAAATAGAGAAAACATGACTTTGGGAGCCCTCAAAGCTATTGAAGAATCCGATGTTGTTATTGGTTATAAAAAATACATTGACCAAATCGAAGATTTGATTGAAGGCAAGGAAGTCGTTAAAAAGGGAATGGGCGATGAGATAGCCAGAGCTGAATTTGCTATCAAAAAAAGTCAGGAAGGTCAGACCGTTTCATTGATTAGTTCCGGAGACCCTGGAGTCTTTGGAATGGCAAATGTCCTATATCAGATAGTCAGCAAATATGACGATGTTGAAATTAAGGTTTATCCTGGGGTATCCGCTTTAAATTATGCATCAAGCCATTTGGGTGCTCCATTGCATGATTTTGCAGCAATAAGCTTGAGCAATATTTTAACTCCATTGTCAGAAATAGAAAAGAAGTTAAGATATGCCCTTGAAGCCAATTTAATAATTGCAATATACAATCCTATAAGCAAAACACGTAAGGAACCATTCAGAAGGTTCAAGCAATGTGTTTTGGACATTAAGGGTGAAGATGCATTAATAGGCATTATTGATAGTACTTATGAGCCTCCAAGAACTACAATCGTTAAGGTTAAGGATTTAACAGAAGACATTGTCAACATGTCATGCACTTTGATAGTGGGAAATGACATTACCTACGTTCAGGATGATAAGCTAATAACACCAAGAGGGTATGTTATAAGGTCAAAGATACATCCGTTATCACAAAATCATTATGAAAAACTTTTAAATGGCGAAGTTGCCCATGGACCAAACAGGGAATGTGAATTCTACCCTTGTCACTGGGATGGCCAGTACTGTGATTTCTGTTACTGTCCGTTTTATCCATGTGGAGATTCTTCAACAGGAGGAGAATGGATTAAGGGCAAAGGCGTATGGAACTGTGCAAACTGCAACTGGCTGCATGAAAAGCAGACCGTTGAATACATAAGAGAACCTTTGGAAAATATCCTTGAAGAGGTTGAAGATTTGAAAGCCAAGAAAAAAACTTTATTGAAGCTTAGAAAAGCATGTTTATTAAAAACTGATCCAAATGATCTTTAGGGGAATTTGAATTGTCAATCAAAAATCTTTTAATAGAAATGAAAAATATGTCGGAGTTAATGGTTGATTTGGCCTATTCTGCAATTCTGTTTAACAGTAAGGCAGCGGCCGAAGAAGTTTTGGCTTTGGAAAATGAAGTTAACTCCATGAACTATGAAATCAAAAAAGAGTCGTTGGTGGCTGCAAGATCATATGAGGATGCAGAAAAGTTAACTGCATTGCTTGAGATTGCAGAAGCTGCTGAAAGTATAGCTAATGCAGCTAAGGATTTAGCTGATTTGGTTATAACTGGGTTTAAACCACACCCTGTATTCAAGATGGTTATGGAAGAATCTGATAAGAGTATTGTTAGAGTAGTCATAGATGAAAAATCAGATTTAGCGAATAATACATTAGGCGATTTACTGTTGGTAAATCGTACAGGTATGCGAGTAATTGCAATCAGAAGAGGTTCATCCTGGATTTATGGACCGGACAAGTATACAACATTGCTTGCAAATGATACATTAATTTTAAAAGGAACAGATGCCGGAGCAGATTTGCTTGAAAAGTTGGCTGCAGCAACCTGTTCTTTAGAGGATATTCCAGAAGAATTAGAAGACGAAGACTAGGAAGTGTAAAAAATGATAATGGGTAGTGATATTTGTGACAGGCAAACAGAAGAAGATTCGCAGTTCACTATCTGTATTTTCAACATTTCCTGATTTTGTCGGCGAACACAAATCAACAATAAAGGAAAGTCTCATAGCTCTGTTGATTTGTGCAATTGGTGATTTATGCGCCGGTGTTATCTTAGGTAAGATGACCTTTTTCTTAGAGGCCTTTCCGGGACTGTTGGTAATTATCCCTGGAGCGATAGGCATGAGAGGAAATATTTTTGGTTCCTTTGCTTCAAGGCTATCAACCAATTTGCACATTGGTATAATATCTCCAAAATTTGAATTTTCAGAACAGTTAAACCATAATATCTTCGCATCTTTTGTTTTAACTTTGGTTTTATCATTGTTTTTGGCAATAATAGCAAAAATACTCTGTATATTATTACATCAGCCATCCATGGATTTGATTGATTTTATACTGATTAGCGTAATTGCCGGAATTATTTCAAACTTGATTATGCTTCCTATTACAATGATCGTTTCATTCAAAAGTTTTAAACATGGATGGGACCCGGACAATATTACCAGTCCGATTATAGCTGCATTCGGAGACCTGTTTACTCTTCCAGCTATTATTGCATCAGTATTCATCCTGCATGAAATGAGCTTTAGTATTATTTTTAAGGATATTATACTTATCGTAATTTTAATTGCAGTTGCTGTAAGCTTCATTTATTGCTACAGATTGTCATATGAGACAAATACAATTTTAAGGCAATCTACACCGATATTGCTTTTATGCTCATTTTTAGGCGGGGCAGCCGGAGGAATTCTAAACTCTGCAGTTGAAACATTGCTTACCAATCCGAGCCTATTGACATTACTGCCACTATTTTCAGGTGAAAGCGGTAGTCTTATAAGTATTTTGGGAGCCAGATTATCATCAGGACTTCACTCCGGTTTGGTAGAACCGTTCAAAAAGCCAGAAGGCGAAGCAATACACAACTTTATAATCAGCTTTATTTTAGCTCTTATAGTTTTCCCGCTAATAGGTCTTTTAGCCGAAGGCTCATCTTATGCCTTGGGACTTGTCGGTGTTGGATTTGACAAGATAGTTGAAATATCAACACTGTCCGGAGTCATTTTGGTTACAGTGATGGTATTCATCGTTTATTATGTTTCAGTAACTTCATATAACAACAATTTAGATCCGGACAATATTGTAATTCCAATTTCAACCAGCATTACCGATTCAATATCAAGCCTGATATTGATTTCAGTATCCCTGCTTTTATTGGGTGTTTTAATCTAGTACCATGCCCTCAAAATAAATTTGCATTCGTTGGTTTTAAAGTAGTCGTAATCCAGTAAGCTTTTGTCAAAATCTTTGGGAACACAAACGAGCAGAGCCTTTGGATGGGCCTTATCGAGATGAACAAAAACCACTGCACTGCTGTCATCATAGAAATCAATCTCATCATTTAGATGAATAGAATCGCTGGTTGCGGTTTGCCAGTCTTTTTGCTTGACGACTCTTGTAGTGTCTATGATGTAGGACAAATCGTATTTTTCGGTATTGTCGATTAATATGTAGTAATCGGACTTTTTCAGATTTACCGGAAATACTTTGAAGTAACTGCAGCTGTATTTGTTCTGGTCATGATTCTTATTGCATTTTCCGGGAATTTCGAAATCGTTAAGTGCATAGCTTTTGTAGAAGTCGCATTTAACCATTCTTGTAATGGAAAATATCGTGTCTCCGGTTTCATCCTCACCGATTTTTACATTTGAAATGCTGCTCTTTTGGGGCTGCAGTTCCATTGACGTGTGGATTTTCGAATTGAAAAGTTTCTCATATACCAATTTTTTGTAGTCATTTCCAAGGGCAATCAGTTTGGCATAACTGACGCTGTTTGCAACACACTGGCCGCCGTCATTAACGATTGCAAGGCCAGGGGTGCCCTTGCCGTATTCGTTCCAATTATCAGGCACTCCGGGATTGTTGATTAGATTGTCAATCACTTCAGATGTAAATTTTTCCATATTGTTTGTTTCGGTTTTTTTAACAATCTTTTCGGTGGTGTTTTCAACTGAATTTAAAATTGCGCCAAAGATTACAAGGATTACTATTAGGATTATTCCAATTTCAATAACTTTCATTTCCATCCAACCCATATTTTTTTCTGTGGGACGAATCCAAAATCAGGCTGTTCCAGTCATTTGGATCTATTTTCTCGCCGTTGTAGTGGTCTGCAAATACTACATGATCAGAACACGACAGGGATTCATTTCCAAGTGGAGTGTGAGTTTGTATAAATACTTCCATACC
>NZ_JBGVFE010000110.1:0-4213 GCF_045120835.1 Methanobrevibacter sp. | reverse complement strand
ACAAATCATATTTCATAACTGAATTGATTAAATCTGAGGAATAATCAAGGAATGAATTGGCATCATTATTTGAACAGTCAATAAGAACAGGCAACGTCTTGACAAACATTCCTACGGAGTCTGATAAATCAATATGTCCTCTTCCATCTTCAATGATATTGAAAAGAATCTTATCCGAACTTGTGAATCTTGATAAGGTATAAGCAAAAACGCTTGCAAAGAACTGGTTATGTGTCAGTTTATGACTTTGTAAAAATGAATTCAAATCCTCAAAATCAATATCAAATGAATCGATGAATTCAAACTCGTCATTATCGTCATTAACTGACGGCAGCAAATCATGGATTTCCTCCACGTCCGCCAGCATGAGGGAAAAGAATTCATGAGCGCCATCCATATAATCGGAATCGATATTTTCTTCAAATGAAATCTGCCTCAATAATCCGTAATCGGTAAAATCAGTTTCTTCGCCGCTTAAGATTGAAATTAATCTGTTTAATAAAATTTTTAGTGACGTACCGTCAAAAATCATATGATGGAAATCGGCACATAGGCTATTTTCAACAATAAGGAATCTTGACAATGATTTGTCAAATTTGAATGGCTTAACGAAGGATTTTATGTCATTGACTGATCCTTCATTAATTTCAGGCTCGCCGTCAAAGGTAAAGAAAAGGTCTCCATCATCATTTAATATCCGTGCCTTTAAAACAGGAAATACTTCAAACAATTTAATTAATGCATTCCGGATTTCCTCCACTGAATAGTTGTCATTGAAATCTATTTTAAATGGGTTGTTGTATGCAGTGCCCATATCGTTAACGCTTTCGTCAAGATAAACGTTTAAATGTGATTCTGATAGGGGCCATGCTTTGTCAAAAGTATAATTATCATCATCGATTGGTGTGTGAATGTTTAAATTAAATTTAATGTGATTTGCTATATTATTTGGCGTTGAAAGTTCAATAAGTTCGTTTGATGAGAGATAAACGCCTAACTTTTCATTCACTGCCAGCTGCAGCTTCATTGCAGAGAGTGAATTCCCTCCCAAAGCAATGAAATCATCATCAATCAAAACAAAGTCAAGATTCAGGACTTCCTTAAAGGCATCAGCGACAGCTCTTATGACCTCATCAGCTATTTCAATGCTCTCATTATTAATTGCTGTTTTCAATCGGGACTTATCTATTTTACCGTTTATATTCAACGGAATCTCGTCCAGTTCAATGAAAAGAGATGGAATCATATAATAAGGCAGTTCATCCATTAAAGCCTCTTTTACTTCATTGATATCCAAATTATCATCAGTTGTGTAATATGCAATTAAGTTATCATTGTCAACATCTAGATAAATGTCTAAAATCTCATTAAAGCCGTTCATTATTCTTAGGATTTCATCCGATTCTATACGGAATCCTCTGACGGAAAGTTGATCATCTTCACGTCCGATGATTTCTATTTCACCATCAAAATTGTAAAATCCTATATCTCCAGTACGATACATTATCCTATTATATTCAGAATCGCTTAAAGGATTTTCTATAAATAATTCATCTGTCAATTCAGGATTGTCAAGGTATCCACGACTCATGAAATTGTTGGAAACGCAAATTTCTCCCGGAACTCCTATAGGCATCTGATTATTTTCATCATCTAAAATATAAACATCAGTATTGGCAACAGGACTGCCCAGAGGTACATTATTGTCTTTAATGTCTTTTGAATCATATATTTTTGTTACACCACAGATTATTTCTGTAGTTCCATAGAAATTAACCAACCTGGTGTGTTTTTTCTTTTTGCTCAATTCATTGAGTTTGGCACCTGCCAATACAAGATAATCCAGTTGTAGGTCTTCATTTTCATAAATTGGAATGCCGATACCTGGAGGCAGAATAATACTGTTTAGATGATTTTCCTTAAGCTCCTTAATTAACAGCAAACTGTCCTTCTGCTCCTTTTCATTGAATATTCTGCAGCATCCTCCAAAATAGAGCGTCGCATAGATTACAAATGATGCTACAAAGGTAAAGCCCAAATAGTGACCTATTACGTCACCTTCGGAATAGTTGAAGATTTCTTTGAATGATGTTCCCACTCTTGGAAGTTGGCTGTTGGAAACCATCACTCCTTTAGGAAGTCCTGTAGTTCCGGATGTGAATAGTATTGTGAATAAATCGTCGCCCATGGTGGTAATTTCAACATCCGCCTCATCCGAATCATTCAAGTCTTCCAAATAAATGACCTTCTGTTTTAAATCAAAGGAATCCGCTATTGTTTTAGTTGCAATTATATATTCGCTTTGGCTTAGGTTAAGCATGTATTCAATACGCTTTATCGGATAGAAAAGGTCAATCGGAACGAATGTGGCATTAATCTTATTTAATGCCAATACAATTTCCGGAAAGTGATAATCCCTCATAAGCATTAATGCAACACGGCTTCCCTGACCAATGTTATAGTTTTCCCTTAAGTCATTGGCAATTGAATTGCTTGACTTTTCAAGCTCACCGAAAGTAATTTTATTGACGCCGTCATCAACTGCGAGAGCATCCGGATTATTCAAGGCGTTTTCACGAAAACCATGTGATAAAAATCTATTTTCATCGACTTTAGCTCGTTTTCCCTTGCAATATTTTAAAAGCAATGCCTTTTCTTCACTGGAAAGTACATCAATATCTCGGATTAACTGGGTCGGGAAATGTAAAAGCTCATCAATCAAGCTTTCAATATTTCCAACCATATGATTAATGTAAATATCTGAAAATAAATTCGAATTGTAGACAAGCTCCAATGAATCATTATAGATGTTTAAGGTTAATGCGGAGTTATCTCCGTTTAAGACACGAATGTTCCTATTTAAATCAGTGAAATCATGGATTGAATAATAAGAGGGGTTCTCATCTAAGTAACAGGTAATGTCAACTTTTGTTTTTTCAAGGGCATTAACTAATGTCTGTCTGAATACATCAATTAAATCGTTGAATGAGTTTTCCCTGTTAACGTCAACTTTTAAAAGAGCATTTTTATCTAAAACTACGTTTTCTTGAGGGATAACAGTTTTTAAAATGCTTCCGTCAAGTCTGTCGATGCGTGACAAGTACATTGAGAATGCGCTTCCATAAAACTCAAATAATGAGCAACTGTTAGCGTTAATGAAAGAGTTGACAGAATCCTCATTGACATTGATTGTTTGGCTTTTGCAGTTGTTATCCTTTAGGTTATAGAATTTGACGTGATTGTTTGAGTTTAAAATAAAATTTTTCCAGTAATTTTTATTCTTTTTAAAATCAGGGGAGTTCAGGTAATCATTAACTTTAGTATAATGTGTATCCAAATCATTTCTTAAAGAGGATTTATTTAAATCATCGAATAATTCATAAAAGTCGTTTATTGAAGTGTAATCAAATATCAGGGAACTTATATTGGCTAAAATTTTGAATTTATCATTATCTTTTAAAACCATGAATTTATAAAGAGGCACATTAATTGAATCATCAAAATCTAACTTAAAAAAGGAATCTGTGAGGTCACCTATATCTTTTTTAAAATCCAAAACATCAATGAAGCGATAATCAATATCTTCATTGATTAAAATTGCATTGTAATCTTCATCAAGCTGCCAATTGAAAATGCCTTTTGCCTTTTTGAAAGCCTCTTCAATAACATTGTAATTGCAATCCTCCAGATTCATTACAAATTTAACATTATTCTTCAATTAAAATTCTCTCCTTAAAATTCAAAGAGGTCATAATCCATAGAAGCAGTAGCTTGAAAAATGACATTACTCATAAATTATTATTATATTTATAATAAACCATTTAATATTTTTGTGATTTTAGATATCTTGTCAATTTTTTAGTTGGAATTTTATTTTTTTTTCATCCAGCTATTTCTGTTGTAGATTTGATTAAATACTCTTTGTTCTGTTCTGTATCTTTTTTTTTCGGATTTTGGTAGTGTTGTATGAAAGTATTTTTTATCTTTAAAATGCAAGAATACCACAACTTCTGCAAGTTGTGGATGAATTGCACTATTGGGTGTACTGTCTTTTTTAATTAATT
Source organism: Methanobrevibacter sp. (assembly GCF_045120835.1). Classification (GTDB taxonomy): domain Archaea; phylum Methanobacteriota; class Methanobacteria; order Methanobacteriales; family Methanobacteriaceae; genus Methanocatella. The sequence goes on along the minus strand of NZ_JBGVFE010000110.1, from coordinate 149 downwards.
TTATTGTATTTTATTTTATTTGCGTTTTTTTGAGGCTATTTTATGTCATGAATTTTTATTCAGTATACTTTTTTGTTATTGGATTATTAAATAATTGCTTTGGGTATGAAAAATTGTTTTGGTTTTGAAAAATTGCTCTGAGTTCGTTA
>NZ_JBGVFE010000109.1:0-4435 GCF_045120835.1 Methanobrevibacter sp. | reverse complement strand
AAGCCCGTTAGCATACTTCTTGAAATCAAATACTGGTGATAGCATGGCAAGATACGAAGCAATAGAAGACATTATGGAAAACATTGACGAAGAGTTGGTTATCTGCAACATAGGATTTCCCTCAAGGGAACTCTATGAAATCGATGACAGGTCAAAGAACTTCTACATGATCGGATCAATGGGCCTTGCATCATCAATCGGCCTTGGTCTTGCACTGGCACGTCCGAATGAAGACATCGTTGTGATTGACGGAGACGGGTCTCTTCTCATGAACATGGGTTCTCTGGTGACAGTCTTTGCAAACAACCCTTCAAATTTGACATGGATTGTAATTGACAATGGAGCATACGGCTCTACAGGCAATCAGGACACCTACGCTCAGGTTCTTGACCTTACAGACATTGCAAGAGGAGTAGGATTCAAAAACAGCTTTTATTTTGACAACATTGACCTTAAGGAATGCATCAGAAGCGAAGATGCAAGCTTCATAGTCTACCGAACTGAAGCAGGCAATTCCACCGCTCCAATAATTGACCTCGATCCGATTACAATCAAGGAGCGCTTCATGAAATCCATTTAACTGCAGATTTTCCCATCATCATTTTTTTATATTTTTTAAAAAAGCGTTTAAATTACACATAACTTATGTTTAAATCAGTTTAAATCAATATAATTTATATATAAAAATTAATTATATAAATTAAACAATTATTAGCATGGAAGAACAAGAGTTATTGAGTTTATTGGGTTTTGTAAAAGTTTCACCGTGCCGAATGAAGACTTTAAAATCCATCGGCAAAAACTATAAAATTCCTTCTGAAATAGCGCGCGACATTGATGCAAGAACCAGCCAGGTTTCAGGTGCGCTTTCAAGTCTCAAGGAAATGAAAATGATAGTCTGTCTTAATGAGGATGTCAAAAAAGGTCGAATATACAAGTGTACCGACTTGGGACTGAAAATCCTTGACTATCTTGAATACGATTAGAATGAAATACCGACTGATGATTTGATAGTTTGATTTTGCAAGTCATATTTTTGTTTGGGCAATTTTTGATTTAAAAAGAGTTGACTTGAATTTTAGATAAAATCAATTGCTTGGCATATATTAAAAAAATAAAAGCAGGTGAAAAGATCTATTTCACCTTGATCTTTACTTTTTTTGATACCTGATTTAAGTTATCGTCACCGGCAAAGGAAACTGTAGCCTTGAAGGAACCTCTTTTCTTCAATTTTTTAATTTTGAATGTTGCCTTACCCCATGAATTTGTCTTAGCGGTATATGTTTTTCCCTTGACCTTCAATGTTATGAACTTATTGGACAGGACCACTCCATTAAACATTAATGTAGCCTTATACTTCTTGGTCTTTTTATAGGCCTTGAATGTCTTTTTGCCGGCCTTTAAAGTTGGAGTTGCCTTATAGACAGTAATTGAATATTCCCTATATCCGTTATTGTCACTTGTCAGCTTAACGCTGTAGGTTCCGGAAGGTCCACTGAACGCTATTCTGCAAAGGCCGTTGGAATCCGTCTTGATGTTTCCGAAATATGTATTTCTTCCAACGATTGAATAGTAAATCTTTGAATCGGACAATGCATTGCCTTTACAGTCAAGCAGTTTAACGTCAATAAATCTGCTTTCACCATAAATCATGGAGATTGGATTAGACTCTATGATATCCGCCTTGCTTTTAAAAGCGAATACATAAGAATGGGAAGCAGGATTAAGATTTTTGTCTCCGCTGAAGCGAACATTAACAAGGTAATCGCCTTCAGCAGTAGGGGAAATCCTTAAATAGCCATTATATGAAGTTGTGTAGTCAACTCCCTTATATGTATATGTCAGGTTTCCTCCAGAAGCAAATGGAGATATGCTTGTTTGAATCAGATAGTAATCGCTGCAATCATACAGAATGAACGACAGGCTAGGTGTCTTTTTTGTCACAGTTAGCCTTACCTTCAGGCTTTCAAGGGTAGCCGGGTTATTGAGGATTACAATATGGCTTCCCACATCAAGAGAGAACGGCGCTTTGATGTGCCCATAGCTATTGGTGGTTGCAATATATTCAACGCTGTCTATCTTAAATGTAACATTGGTCTTTTTAAGGTAATTTCCATCTGAATCGTAGAATGTTGCATCCACATAGGAATTCAAATACTCGCATGTCACATCGCTTGCAGAAATGGATGGGGAATCTGTTGAGGTAACCGCAACGGAAGAGGACACCTCTTTTGTGTTGTAGTTGCCGTTTCCCTGATAGGTTGCTGTCAATGGGTATGTGCCCGCTTTGAGACCGTAAAGCTCCAGTGTGGCAACACCATTTTTAATGCTTTCGGAATGGTATCCTCCATCAATGTAGAATCTGACGGTTCCGCTAACGGCAGATGGAGTCATGGTGGCAGTCACTGTCACCACATTGCCGCTTTGTGAAGATTTAAGGGTCATGGCTGGAGTGGCCTTTGAGATTTTTAAGCTGATTCTTTTCTGCTCACCAGTATTTGAATTGACAACATAGACATCGTATGTGCCCACATCCAAATCAATGCTCCTGCTTGCATAACCGTAGTTGTCGGTTTTGGCGGAATATTCAGTTGAACCTATCCTGAATTTGACATAGGAATTCTTAAGATAATTTCCGTTTGCATCATAAAATGTTGCAGTCACATAAGCGTTTGAATATGTGCCCTGAGCGTTATTTGAACTTATTGTGGTGAGAATTTCAGCATTTGATGTGTATGCCTTTCCGTTTACATAGGAAGTGACAACATAATTTCCCACAGGCAGGTTCAAATCTATTGAAGCTTCACCGTTGGCGTTGGTTGGCATGGTGCGGTCGACTCCATTGACGTTGATTGTGACGCTTGTTGATACCGGAAGGTTATTTTGGGTAACTTTAACCGTGAACTTCTGCGCGCCTCCGTAGTACTTTGTTACATCCGGAGCGCTAACGACAATGTCATTGCTGCAGTCGAAATCAAATCCAACGACATTTGACCTGTATATGTTATTCCTGTATTGGGCGGAAAATGTATGGGTTCCCTGACTGAATTTCATTTTCAATGAAGCCCTGGCGTTTTTTACCTGGACATGATAGGTTTCACCGTCAACTGTAAATTCAATCAGGCTTCCGTCAACCTCTGAGGAAGCCTCTTTGAAAAGCACATTGAATGTTGCCTCTTGGCCAACGGCCACATTGGCAAATGAATTGGAAGTGATTTCAATGTCTTTCAACTCCCGGGCAGAAGTGAATGCCTTTATACAAACTGCCCCGTTATTCAACTGTGTCCATTTTGACCCGTCAAAACTGTAAAATGAAACTCCTGTCGTATGGGCAGGCCACATCAGGTTAGTATCATAGCAGACAGGAATATAATTTGTGCCGCTTCTTGAGTTCTTGAACATGACCGTGAATACGTCTCCTGTGCTCAATTCAATCTTTTTGCTTAAAGGAATGGTATAATATCCCATATTACTATGGCCATTCTGTGTCAGCACTAGCTCGTTTCCCTTATATATTGAAATGCTATAGTCTGTCGGATATTTGAAGAATGTTGAAACGGCAGAAAGCAGTTCATCGCCCTTGGATTGGAAGGTATTCTTGTAATATGCCGGCTGGTTGGATGATTGAATCCATGAAGTCTCGCCTGCAACTTCATACTGATAGTTTCTTATATATCCCTCATCATCGTTAATGATGAATGTGAAAAGATTCGCATTGTTGTATTTTGACAAATCTCCATCAAAATCCCTTTCATATGAAATATAGAGATAACCGTTCATCTGTGACTGGTTTCCCCAGCTGTTTTTGACGATCCATGCGCCATTGCATGTGCTTCCGAAAAAGTCCTTGCCTTTGTAGTTGTCATCCCATCCGACTATGCAGAATTCATGTGTGGATGTTGATGTCCACTGGCAGGACCCCGCTACGGCACCATAATCCATTATTGCCCTTTTAATCAGGTCATTGTCATTGGAATTTGCACGTGCAGGCAACCACAGTATGTTCTGGATATGGAAAAGCGGTGACAGTATGGCTGACAGCACTGCAGAGTCATCATAAACGTCATAGATTTCATCAACAGGACCAAGCCAGCTTGCCAGATAGCCCTGCATGACAACCTGATTGACCCCGCCGTTTGTTTCCTTTGTGGTACCTGTCAGGGAATAGAGAGTCATCAGGTTTTTTCCGTTGTTTTCAGACAGGTCATAAGTTATGCCGGTTGCCTTTTTAAGACATGCCTCCAGAGTGGCAATTGTTCCGAAAGCCCAGCAGTTGCCCCCGTTTTCCTGATTTTTGACTGGAGTAATGTATCCGTAGTCACGTGAATCGTAATATGAGGGAATGTAGCTTTGGGTTTCTGGAGTATAGCTGATTATCGGTGCGTCATGATTTGGTGAAATGTCAAGATTGTGGCGGGAATTAATTGAAAAAATA
>NZ_JBGVFE010000108.1:0-8353 GCF_045120835.1 Methanobrevibacter sp. | reverse complement strand
TTATGTGGACAAATACGTAATCTGTCATGAATGTAACAGACCGGATACAAGAATCATCAGAGAAGGTAGAATATTCTTACTTAAATGTGCTGCATGCGGTGCAACAGCACCTTTAAAATCATTATAATTCTACTTTTTTACTTATTTTTACAGATACCATGTTTTGCCCTGAGTGTGGAAGTACTGATAAAGAAATGGTCGGAGACATTTGTATAGACTGTTTTTTAAAGGAATTTCAAATGATTGAGATTCCAAAAAGAATTGAAGTTCAGATTTGCAGCCACTGCAATAGTAAACTAGAAGAGGGCAAATGGAGTGATGAGTTCATTCCTGAAGAAGAGATAATCTACCGTGCACTTGAAAGAAACATAAAGACCGCTGATGAAGTGGAAGATGAAATCATTAACCTTGAAATCGACCAGATCAAAGGTACAATAGCCTATTGTTATGTTGAAGTGGCCGGCAAGGTTCATGGAACACAGATTGATGAGACCCATGACACTGAAGTTAAGATTCTCAAAACAGTTTGTCCAACCTGCAGCAAAATGCAGTCCGGATATTACGAAACCGTAATTCAATTTAGAGCAGACAACAGAGAAATAAAAGATGAAGAATACGCAAAAGCCGATGAAATAGTTGAAAGAACATTGCAAAAACAATCAGCGACAGACAAATTGGCTTACTGTCCGCAAATAGCCAAGCTAAAAGAAGGTTATGATTACTACATCGGATCCTTTAAATCAGGCCATAAAGTTGCAGATGCACTAAAAGAGGAATTTGGAGGAATAATAAAAGAATCCCCAAGACTTATAAGCGAAGACAAGTCCACTGGGAAAGGACTCTATCGTGTTTGGATTTCAGTTAGAATTCCCGAATTTGAAATTGATGATTTCATAAAATATGAAGATAAAATAATGCAGGTGACAAGCATCAGCAAGAACAGCGTTGTGGGCATGGACATTTCAGCAAACAAAAAGCACAACATTCCAATGAAAAATATGGAAGACATTGAACTTGTTAAAAAGGCATCAGACATAGAAAGTGCAACAATTATTTCAAAATCACCCCAATTTATACAGATTTTAGATCCAATCGATTATTCAACTGTGGATTTGAATATGGTTGAGGAATACGAGGATTTGAATGCTGGAGAGGAAGTAAAGCTTATCAGAATCGATAATAACATTTATTTATTAATTAAGTGATACAATGAATATTGAAGATAAAATACAGTTAATCAAAGAAGGTACATTAGAAGTCATAGATGAAGAAGAATTAAAAGAAGTTCTCGCTAAAGACCAACCTATAGCTTATACAGGTTATGAACCTTCAGGTAAAATCCATTTAGGTCATGCTGTAACTGTACAGAAATTAAAACAATTACAACGCCTAGGCTTTAAAATTAAAATCCTTTTAGCAGATTACCATGCATTTTTAAATGGAAAGGGAACCGTGGAAGAAATAGCTGAAACTGCCGAATACAACAAGAAATGTTTCCAGGCATTAGGCCTTGACGAAACAACAGAATACATTTTGGGATCTTCTTTTCAACTAGAAGGAGATTATACAGATAAAGTTTATCAATTAGCTACAATGACTACTTTAAAAAGAGCAAGGAGAAGTATGGATCAGGTAAGTCGTGCAGATGACAATCCAAAGGTGGCCAGCGTAATTTATCCTATCATGCAAACAGTTGATATGGCAGCCTTGGAAGTGGATGTTGCACTTGGAGGAATGGAACAGAGAAAAATACAGATGTTGGCAAGGGAAAATCTGGAAAAAATTGGTGAAAATGTTCCTGTTTGTATTCACACCCCATTACTGCACGGTCTTGACGGCGATGCAAAAATGAGCTCCAGCAAAGGAAACTACATTGCAGTCGATGATTCCGTCGAAGTGATTTCTAAAAAAATCAAGAAAAGTTTCTGTCCTCAAGGGGAAGTTGACGGAAATCCTATGATAGAAATTGCAGAAACATTTGTTTTCCCAAATCAAGATACGTTACTTATCAAAAGACCTGAAAAGTTCGGTGGAGATATCGAACTTACACATGATGAGTTAATTAAAGACTTCAGTGAAGGTAACTTACATCCAATGGATTTGAAAAATGGAATTAAAGAATTCTTAATTGAATTCTTTGCACCTGTAAGAGAATATATGGAGGAAGACTAATGGTTGAAGAAAAAGAAGAATTTGAAATGGGGTTGCCAAATGGTGTTGGTGAACAGATGCTTGCTCATGCCTTTGAAAAATTCGACATTAAATTGGAACAGACCGAATTCGGACCAAAAATTATTGGAGAATACGATGAGCTTGTAAAAGTGAGAGAATTTTTAGAAAACGCCATTCGTGAAAGACTAAAAGAACTTGAAGGAGACAAATGATCTCCTTTACATTTTGAATTTCCTCTATTTTACACAATGAACCGTTTGGATTTCATTGTTTTTTTATTTTCCTGTTTAAACGATTAATTAGTATTACTTCTTTTGAAAATAACCCATACAACAATTGCAATATTTCGGCCAACATTACTCATATTAGTTGATAAAATATGAATAGAATTACATATCGCCAATAATTTTCCCCATTAATCCAATTGGTTAAAAAAAGTTGGACATTAGTGACTATTCCCATTAATTTAACGAAATTTTGAATAATATTTATATAATAGTATTATTAAAAATATCAATAACTCAATATTGAGTTTTTCAACAAAAAAAAATTAAAAAGGTGAATCTTATGGATATAGGAGAAATAATTGGTGATGCTATAGCATACCCATTACAAAATATTAAAGCATTAGTTTTATATGCAGTTTTAGGTATAATTGCTGCAATCATCGGAGGAGCAGCAGCAGTTAGTTTTATAGGTGCTTTAGGCGGATCAGGTTTTAGCACCGCTGTATTTTCAGGATTAGGCGCTATTGGACTTATTATCTTTATCCTCGTACTATTCTTGATTGAAGGATACGGTTTAGACATTGTAAAATACGGTATTGAAAGAAGAGCGGATGGACCAGCAATTGACATCGGAAGACAAGTTTCAAATGCTATTAAATTAATCATTGTTTCTTTCGTTTATTACATTGTTCCAGTAATTATAACATTTGTTTTAGGAATCTTCCTCCAAAACTGGTTAATTACAATAATTGGAATAATCTTATTTATCGTATTTGCTTTAGCAAACTTTATGGCCAAATGTAGATTAGCAAAAACCGACAGTTTAGGTGATGCTTTAGCTATCGGAGAAGCAATTGGAGACATATCCAGAGTAGGAATTGGTAAACTCATTGCAACAGTTCTTCTTGTTGTAATTATCATAGCAATCATTGTATTCGTTATAGGTCTCATCAACAACCTTAACGGAACCATCGGTTCTATCTTATTAGGTATTGCTTCCGTTTACTTTGTATTCTTCTACAACAGAGTTATTGGTTTATTATACTCTGACGTATAAATAAACCACTCTTTTTTTCTTTTTTCTTTTTTTTAAAATAATCATCGCTTGTTCTTAAAAAAATCAGTTGCAAAATTATCATAATAATGAGGTTATCTGCTACAAATTCCAATTTTGCAATATAAACGGTTTAAACTAATTAACTAAATGAGAAATTACTTGTCTTCTTTTTTCTTTTTAACTAAATCTTTCATTTCATCAAATTGACTAGTAACATATCTATTGACTATTGAGACAGCTAAAGTGGCAGTACCGACACCAGATAAGATGAAACCGCTCCAGGCCAATACCAACGAATTAATTTTACCTATTATAGTATTTCCCGATGCATCAAAGCTGTTACTTGTAAATGCATTGGAAACCATTGTCATAGAATCCAAAGGTGAAACTCCTTCAATAACAATAGTAAATAAAAAACTAACAAGGATTATTACAAACAACAACACTATAGTTATTCCCAATCCGTTATTTTCAGTATATTTCACAAATTTGCGATAGTAAACTTTAATGAAATACAAATATCCAATTATGTGGAATATATCAAGTAAAACGATAATGCCGTCACCAAACACAATTCCTATTAGAGAACCAAATGGGACTAAAAAGAATAACAGAAGCTTCTCTTTTAGTGTATCTTTGCCCATATCAAGAGCAAGATATGTCGAAACAACTATATCCAAAATATATATAAAAATCAAACTTTCGTTCCAATCAAATGTAAGATATAAGCAAATCATGACAATGAGCAATATCATCATCAAATAAAAGACTTGCTTTAATGACAATAGTTCTTCAGAAGGAAAATATTCCCGAGGATCCAAAATCCTTGAATCTTTAGAACAGAAAAATAATTTGCCTTTATTAACAATGTATCTGCCGACATAAACAAAAACGGCAAAAATCCCCATTGCAGCCAATATTTGAAAAATAGGAATCAATATCAATTCAAGGACCATTATTCATCATCTCCTTCATCAATCAATTTTTTTAATTCCGCAAATTCCTTTTTGAAATGCCTGATTAAAAGTGCCGCCGTTAGTGTCGCAGCAATAACTCCTGAAAGAATATATCCTCCCCAAACCAGCAATAAACTGTTGAGTTTACTGGAAATAGTATTTCCAAAAGCAAAATACCCATTTCCTGTGAATTGATTGGAAACAATTACAAGGGAGTCAAGGGCATTTACATTTTCGGCATATTGAGTTATGAAAAAGCTTCCAAAAATTATTGCAAACAGCAATATTATGGTTATTCCCAACCCGTTTGAATTGGTATGTTCTATAAACTTGTCCAGATTAAGTTTTGCAATATATATAAAGACTAAAGCATGAAGTATATCTGCTAAAATCACTAAACTAACGCCAAATAAGGAATAAGCTAAAGATCCATATGGAATCAACAACAACCAGACAACCTTATGTTTTTTGGAGCCCACATCCAATGTGATTGCAAAATATAGTGAAAGTGCAAGGTCAAATATCACAAAATAATATATGTCTTTTGGGGCCCCCATAATAGAATAGAAAATATTGACAACACACAATGCCATTAAAATCAAATAAAAAACCTGTATTAAAGAATGAATTTCCTCTTCAGGCAATAATTCATTAAAATTTATGGACTTTCCCAACTTATTTTTTAATTGATTATATAATGCCTTGCCCAATAGGGTTAAAACAAAAAAGATACTAATTACAGTAAATAACTGAAGCAAAGTAGTAGTAAATATTTCCATATGTTCACCAATTAAGTTTTTTGTATTTTAATCATTATTAATATTTTTGGAATCGGAAATGCAAGTAACAGACAATAACTTATGCCCTTTTTCAGAAATCTAATGACAAAAATAATTGTCTTTTAAACACCGCACATGAGGCATCATTTGACATGTGTTTGGTGCAGCCTCAAGACATTCACCAATACTTAATTCCAGCTTCAAAATAATTAATAGTTACTTTTTTTCTTTTAATTTAATATGCTATTTTTGACATTTACTGCCACCATCTTGAAAATCACATCTGAATTTAAATTGTGGCATATATGAAAAGGTTATAAAAATAGGATTACTGAAATCAATCAGCCATCATTATCAAAAGCATATACAATTTACAGATAATTTAAAAATATTAAAACACTCTAAAAAAAGAAATTAAAAAAAAGTAATGAGAAGTAAATTCCCATTAACTTTTAACCTTTTTATCTTGTAGCCGGAACGTCAAGACTAATACAATACCCATCAGAATAGCAGTTATCTGCATTACAAATGCCATTGCATTCTGAATAATGATATTTACAACATCCACGAGAGTATTGTTCTGTTTAATATCGTCTATAGTACCCACTTTTTGGAAGTAGTTATAAACATCATCATGGAATTGTTGGTCGTTTGAATGATCCGGAGCATAGGTATCGACTGCAGTACCAACACCTCCCATAACTCCAAGAATCAAAATTATTCCGATGATTGCGGTACCCATTGATTCACCTAATGACTGACCGGTTGAAGTAATACCTGATGCATTGTTTTGGCCTTCCTTAGGAATATTGAATAATGCAACATCCACACTTAAAGCCATTGAAAAACCAAGTCCTGCACCCATTATAAACATTCCAGGCATTAAATCCAGCATTGTTGTATCCAATCTGAATTGATAGCTTAAAATCAGACATCCAATGATTGCTATTATACTTCCTAATGCCATGAGTTTCTTGTGACCAATTTTTGCAGACAAACTTGGAGCCGCCACTGCAAAAATTAGCAAACCAATAGTCAATGGAAGTGTAGTTAAACCTGTGTTGAATGCATTTAACTGCAATACACTTTGTAAGAAGAGAGAAATTGCAAACAATGCCCCTCCCATTGAAAGATATGCCATCAAGAGGATGATAGTTCCTACACGTAAGTTCCTGTCTTTAAATAACTCCATATCAAGCAATGGCACTTTGCCGTTTCTTTTTCTTCTGACTTCAAACAATGCAAATATTGCCAATGCAACTAATCCTAAAATTATTACAATTATGCTTGTATTGAAATCTTTAGATAAGGATAAAATACCTAGAACTAATAAAATAAGACCTATAAATGAAATTATAGAACCAGTAATATCCAAATCACTTCTAGATTCAGTAGGTGCGAAATCAGGCAATTTATTTCTGAATACTAAAATAAGTACAACAATTATTAATTCACATGCAAAACCATATCTCCAACTTAAAAAGGTGGTCATGACCCCACCGAAGAGCGGACCGATAGCAGCTGCAACTGCACCCATCACACCTACAATTGCCAAAGCAACTGTACGTTTTTCGCCAGAATAGGTTCCACTAATTATAGAAACTGTCGCAGGCATCATTAATGCACCGGCAATACCTTCAATCAATGCCCATCCTAAAAATAAAATTTCGGCGCTAGGACTTATTGATGCGGTGAATGTACCGACACCATAAAGAGCAGTACCGATTAAAAACAGTTTCTTTTTACCAACTATATCCTGAAGCTTGGCACTGAGTAGCATGAATGCAGCAGTGATAAGAGTATAAAAAGACATGGTCATTTGAATTGTACTCACATCAGTATTCAAATCAACAACGACCTGAGAAATACTTACATTCATGAATGTTGCGTCCAAAGCTATAATAAAGGAAGCTAAAGCAACCACTATCAGAGGAAGCCAAGACTGTTCCTTAATTGTTTCATTCATTTTTTTTAATCCTCCAAATATTCTAAATTATAATATGAAACACAACTACTTCTGTCATGCTAACATATGGATATGTTTAATTTTTTTATATCCTATTATCATTTTTTATTTTTGATATTTTATATATTTTTGTAATACTGTCCGCTTTGTCAATTTGTTAGTTCAGATGTTCATTTTTTTCATCCATCCATTATTTCTGTGAATATCCTGATGAAGTACAGTCGTCCACTTTTCATTGGTTTGGTGTTGAATGAAAATGCAATTCAAAATTGTTATAGGTTCACCTAATTTTCATTCAAACTGTTTTTTAAGGAAACTGCGTATTTTATGTTCTGAAAAGTCTTTTTTTAAAAAATAAGGCAAATGTGTAAAAATTAAAAAAAATGCAATGAGAAAATGGAAATTTTAATTCATTGAAAATTTGACATGGATCTGGAAAGTTAAAAAAAAAATAAAAAATAGCTTGATTAAGCTATTAAAAAGTCGCCGATAACGTTTTTATCATTGGATGCAATCATAACTATACATTTATCTTTTGTATAAACAAAAACATAGTCATTATCATCAAATTCAATAAATCCTCCCACATCATTAATGGTAGTTTCATTGGCAAAATCGCTTAAAACCTCATTATCCTCGAGATTTAAAGAACTGTAATTATAAACAAACAGTCCAACATCAGTGTTATCCTTTGTGTAGACTTTTCCATCCAAATCATAGCCATCTTTTATAAATCCTTCAATTATATTGAAAGTATTTTTAGAATCTTCTTTATAACCTGCAGGAATATTAAAGTCTATTCCTTCAATTGTTACAGTTTCGTTTTTATCACCAAGGCCAAAAATATCTCCCAAATCAAAAGCAGATACAGCACTTATGCTTGTTACGACAATCAACAATACCAATACTGTAAATATTTTTCTGTTCATAATTTACCTCCTAATAGTTAATTTAATTTTTATAATTAATAAAAATTAGGATTAGTAGAAAACACTTGGCAATCAATAAGATATGATTTATGATTTTCATAATCATTATCTCAATTAATCACTAAATAAAAAGAAAAAAAATGGTTTAATATTATGCATCAGCATATAATAAACCGACAGCTCTGTATAAAAACAAGATTATAAACGGTACTCCTACAAAAATGCTTATGAAAACTCCAATATATGGAATCAGCCCGATTAGTCCGA
>NZ_JBGVFE010000107.1:0-6390 GCF_045120835.1 Methanobrevibacter sp. | reverse complement strand
ACATCATTATAGATAATTGAATTGGATCTGATTGTATGATTCTTACCTATTACTGGAGGTCTTGAATTTGGTGAATATTCAACACCAAACTGAATATTTTGATCTTTGGGGAAATTCAATTCTGGTTTTGATAAATCAGGTTGGATAGACTCCCTTTCTATCTGTGGTCTTTCATAAATAATTTCCCTTTGCATCTCTTCCTGTGGTTGGATGTAGAAATTATCCTGTCTTGGAGCAACTTCACGTTGACGGTAAACTGGCCTTGGAGCTGGTTGAGGTTCTTGAGAGTACATGCGATACCTCTCATCATAAGGGTTTTCTCTATTTTTTGACTGTTTATCATCAAGAGTTTGTGAAAATCTAACCATATTATCAAACCTTTATTTAATTAAATTCAATTAGTTAATGTGTTTATGTATGTTGTTCATTAGTATATATACTAAATGGTTTATTTCCACTAAAAGGATACTAAAAAAAATAAGAGTAATTTCAAAAAAGAAATTACAATCTAAATTACAATTACAATCATGAGTAGAAGCATCAGTATTAAAATAAATATATTAAAGTCCCATGAGTTTTGCACTTCTACGCTAGTCTGATTAGTGTTTGTCGATGTCTGATTGACATCGGTTGAATTAGTATTAGCTAATGGAGTATAAAACGGACTATAACCTGTAGCCAATAAACTTTCATCAGATGAAGGAAATGACGCCGCTCCAGTTGCCCTAGCAGTTAAATAATAAATTGGAGGAGTGAAATTCGCAAAACTTTCAGATTCATTCCATGTGTAATTGGCGCTTACATTTCCATAATGATTCAAATAAAATATGACCATGAACTTTAAGTAGTCAGTCTCGTTTTCGGTGAGATTATAATCCCCAAATGTTGAAGTAATTGAATCAAAAATCTTTAAATATGTTTCATAACCTTCAGCACTTTCATTCAACTTATAATCGGAAGAATTTAGGAGATATATCTGATATTCACTTAAGAATTCATCACTTTCAGTCCAGTTATGGGAAGAATAATTTCCATATCTATCGAGATAAAAGACAATTTTGAATTTCAGATAATCAAAATCAGTGTAATCATCTTCTGTTTCATTATAATCATCTAAATCATCGTCTTCTTCATCATCATCTAACTCCTCATCATCGTCTTCTTCATCATCACCCCATTCATCACCGTCATCTTCTTCTTCATCATCCGCCCATTCATCGTCATCATCTAACTCCTCATCATCATCCAAATCAAAATCATCATCACTGGATGAGACGACCAAATCAGCCGAACTGTCATCAGCCGCATGGATTGATCCGACACAGACTACCAAAAGCAAAAAGATGATAGAAATTTTTAGAATGCTTTTAAGATGTTTCAATGATTTCACCTCAAGTCAGTAATGTAATATAAATTTTCTATTTAATATTATATAATACTAACGAAAAAAAAAGAAAAGAGGATTTAAACCCTATTGGTGAAGGATTTAATCCAATCGAACAATCCATCAAGTGAAAATCCGCCTGTTGAATTGCCATCATTTAAAAAGTTACCTACTTGCTCTTTGTAGTAGTTAACATCACCTTGCACGTTTTGCACTTGTTCTATGGTATCTGCCAGGTTTTCAATATCCGTATTGGTTATGTTTATGTTGTTGTTTTCAACATGATTGTTAATGATATTGACAATTGACTCATGATCGGTTATGTTATCACTAGAGACTTCCTCTTTAACTTGGTCAACCAGATTGGACAATTCATTAGCATCGATACCTGAATTTTCAACAATTTCAGCCTGAGTGTAAATCTCATCATTGGCTGCTTCCTTTACATTTTCCGGAATTTCAACATCAGTTACTTCTTCATAAGCATTCATGATTCCTGCAAGAGCAGATTCCCCTGTTGCAGAAACCGGACTTGTCACATATACATGTCCACTTGTAATTCCAGCAGATTTTAAAGCGGAAATGTACATTTCACCAGTTATAGTTGTAATTTTTGATTTATCCACACTGACTTTTAAATCCGCATTGTCATTTAAATCAAGAAGTGCAGATGAATATATTTGACCTGAGGAATAGGATTTTCCAGTAATACCACTTGAAACCTCATTCACTTGATCAGCAGTGATTACTTTGGAACCTACATTATTTAAATCTACATTTGCTTGGTCGACAAAAAATGAATCAACAACTGACTTATAGTCATTGTTTGCATAAGTTGTCTCACCATATGTTATTACAAGATTGGAATCGGTTGCAAATCCAGTTGGCAGTAACATGCCCACTAGGATCAGTGCCATTAATACTATACTTATTTTTCGCATAATCTTTCACCTCACTGAATTCCTATTTTAAATTAGTCGAAGTAGTATATAAAGCTTTAGTTTTTTCCGGATAAATCCAATATTGTAAAAAATATACATTGATATAACGAATTATATTAAAATATGTTCAATTCAGCCATTATCTAATTCAAAAAAAATCAAAATATTAATTCAATGAAAAAAAATATATGATTAAATGAGCAGGCACCAATATCTTAAATCAATACCATTCACAATTCAACGGTTGAATCAGACTATTTGAAATATTATTAAAAATAATATAATAATAAAGTAAAAATTATTCGGAGATATTCATGAAAAAATTATTGAGTCCACTAAAAAGCAGAATTCCGCAAATTTTAGTAATTTTCATGCTCTTGCTAATTCAAGTGTATTGTGATTTAACACTGCCCCAATACACTGCAAACATAGTGAATATCGGAATTCAAAATACCAATTTCCAATATATTATAGATATTGGTAAAATCATGCTTTTGATGGTTGCAATCTCAGCAATCGCAACAGTCGGAGTATCCTATTTTTCAAGCAGAATATCTTCAGGCTATGCAAAGGACTTGAGGAAAATAGTCTATTCAAAAGTTTTGAAATTCTCAAATCATGAACTGAATCAGATTTCAAGGTCATCACTGATTACCCGTTCAACAAATGACATCAACCAATTACAAAACATGCTCGCAATGAGCTTTACAACAATATTCTTTGCGCCTTTAGTGGGTATTGGAGGAATTATTAAAGCATTTGAACTTGGAACAGACTTATCCTGGATTATAGTTGTGTCATTCATATCAATTGCATTTGTTTTAGGAATTGTAATTAAAAGAGTGCTGCCCTACTTTAAGTTAACCCAGGAAATTACTGATAAAATTAATCAGACCTCAAGGGAAATCTTAATTGGACTGCCCGTCATTAAAGCATTCGTAAGGCAGGATTACGAAGAGAAAAAATTCCAGAAAATCAACAAGGAATTTTTAGATGTCAATCTCTTTGTATACCGCAACATCATGATAATACTGCCATTGATGATTTTCATTTTGAATTTGATGACCGTTTTAATACTTTACTTCGGAGCTTATGATGCTTTAAGTGGAGGAATACTTACTGGAGATATTATAGCATTTATACAGTACTCAACCCAAATCGTAACTTCATTTTTAATGATTGGAGGATATCTGATAATACTTCCAAGAATTTTGGTATCTGCAAGGCGTGTAAAAGAAGTGCTGAACACCGAACTAACAATAGTCGATGGAGATTTGACAACAATCGAAGACAATCCAACTATTGAATTCAAGAACGTAGGATATAAATATCCTGGAAGTGAGAAGGAAACCCTTAAAGACATCAATTTTACTCTAAAACCGGGGAAAACAACCGCAATCATTGGTGGAACCGGGAGCGGCAAATCAACAATCCTTAATTTAATACCTCGCCTTCAAGACCCAACAAGCGGAGAAATCCAAATTAATGGAAATGATATCAGAAACTTCAAACTGAAGACATTAAGGGAAAAAATTAGCTTTACGCCTCAAAATGCAATATTGTTCCAGGGAACAGTAAAATCCAATATGCAAACCGGAAAAAGCAATGCCACAGATGAGGAGATTCAAAATGCACTTGAACTGGCGCAGGCCAATTTTGTTAAAAATCTTGATGAGGAAGTCGCACAGGGAGGTTCCAATTTTTCCGGAGGCCAGAAGCAACGTCTGTCAATTGCCCGAGCAATCATCGGTCAGCACGATTTTTATCTATTTGATGACTGTTTTTCAGCTCTTGATATGAATACCGAACGAAAAATAAAAGACAATCTGGACAATCTTAAGGATTCATCAATCCTAATAGTATCACAAAGGATTTCAACAATAATGGATGCCGATGAAATACTCGTTTTGGACAACGGTGAAATCATTGATCGGGGAACCCACTCCACATTAACTGAAACTTGCGATATCTACAGAAAAATTGTCAATACTCAAATCGACAGCATGGAGGTGCAGTTATGAGTCCTCGACCAATTAAAAGAAAACCTCCCGAAAAGGCCATAGACAATAAAAAAGCGATTAAAAATATATTAAGATTGCTTGGCGATTATAAACTTAAACTAATAGTAACTGTTATCTGCACTGTCATTTCAACTTTATTCAGCATTATCGCCCCGTTACTGATAGGCAATGCAACAACAATAATCTTCAATGGAATAAACAATATCATACACCACACAGGCTCCATTGACTTTACAAGCCTTATAAACATATTGATTACTGTAGTAATATTATACATAATCAGTTCTGTATTTACATACCTCCAGAGTTATTTCATTATTGAAATTTCAACCAAAATCAGTTATAACCTAAGAGAAAGGCTAATGGAAAAGATAACCCATCTGCCAATGGAAGCCCTTGATGAAAACAAAAGGGGAGATATCCTATCAAGAATCACAAACGATGTTGATTCCCTCCAGAATGGTATTACACAATCATTCCTTCAAATGTTAACTGCAATAATTACAATTATTGGCGTATTCTTAATGATGCTATCCATAAACATATGGATGACATTATCAACAATAATTCTTATTCCAATTGCATTTTTAGTAATCAGATTTATTACAAAACACTCACAAAGTTATTTTTTAAAGCAATTGACCTTTAAAGGTTCATTAAATGCCCAGATTGAAGAAACATTTACCGGCCATGACATCATTCGCGCATTCAATCAGGAAGAGGAATCCATTGAGAAATTCAATCAGGACAATGACATGTGGTTTGACCAGGAATGGAAATCACAGTTCTATTCAAGCTTAAACGGACCGCTTATGAACTTCATATCCAACTTCGCATATGTCATAATTGCCATTTTAGGTGCAGTCTTTGTGCTCCAAAAGGCCATTGCCGTTGGGGACATCCTTGCATTTTTCCAATATGTGCAAAATTTCACAAGACCTATTCAGCAGATTACACGGGTCATGAGCCTTATTCAGACCGCAATGGCTGCAAGTGAACGTATCTTTGAGTTTTTAGAATTTGAAGATGAGGAAAATCCATCAGCAAAACAGATTACAGAAATTAAAGATTCAATAACCTTCGATAATGTAAGCTTTGGATATTCCCCCAATGAAAAAATCATAAAGAACTTATCATTTAATGTCAAGAAAGGTCAAAAAATAGCTCTCGTTGGTGAAACCGGTGCCGGCAAGACCACAATTGTTAAGTTGCTTATGAGATTTTATGATATTGATGATGGTGAAATTAAAATCGACGGAGTCAATATTGAAGAGTATGATAAAAACAGTTTAAGATCCATTGTTGGAATGGTTTTGCAGGATTCCTGGCTGTTTTCAGATACAATCGAAAAGAATATCCAATATGGAAATCTGGATGCAACAAAAGAGGAAATTATTGATGCTTCACGCCAGGTTTATGCAGACAACTTCATAAGGAAACTCCCGAGAGGTTATGAAAGTGAACTGAATGAGGATTCAGACAACATCTCCCATGGCCAAAAACAGCTGCTTACAATTGCAAGAACCATCTTATCCAAAAAGCAGGTGCTGATTTTAGATGAAGCAACATCCAGCGTTGATACAATGACAGAAAAATTGATTCAAAAGGCTATGGACAAAGTGATGGAAAATCGTACAAGCTTTATCATAGCCCACAGATTATCGACAATTAAAAATGCCGATAAAATAATCGTCATTGACAATGGTGAAATAATTGAACAGGGAACTCACGAAGAGCTATTGGCCCTAAAAGGATATTATTTCAAAACATTGAATTCACAGTCAGATGAATAGTAAAAAGAATAAATAATCAGAAACCCCTACACTCATCCCATACCTTTTTCGATTCCTCATCCAAAGATTCTATTGAATTTGCTTTTTTGAAGAAAATGCCCGCTTCGACATATTTTTCCCAGTCGTAATATGTATATGCTTTACCCTTGAAGGCCTCAAATGAATCATAATCAATTTTTAAAACGGAATCATATACACTTATTGCATCATTAAAATCCCTGTTTAATCTATTGGCTTTAGCGATTGCCAGT
>NZ_JBGVFE010000106.1:0-2820 GCF_045120835.1 Methanobrevibacter sp. | reverse complement strand
TTTCATCTGAGTGTAGTTCAAAACCTAAATTCTTTACTAACCTTTCCATTTCCTCATAGGAAATTTTTTTAGTATCAACTGTAATGTGCAGTTTGTTTGATGCCAAATCAGCGTCAACCTCTTCTACACCTTCAATTTTTTCAAAAGTTTTATTTACACTTAAAACACAGGAAGCACAGTGCATTCCCTCAATTGGCAAATCCATAAGCTTGTGCTTTACCATGACATCACCTTAAAATTTATAACAATAGTTTTATTCTTAATGCATTATAAATTTTAGGTTTGCTAAAATTATCTGATTTGGATAATGTTAAAAGTAGATTTTCAGTTTAAAAACAGCTGATTGAAGAAATATGCATTACTTTAAATGTAATTAACCTTAATGTCTCTGTGAGGAATTGTTCTTCTAAATTTAACTTTAGGATATCCGATGACAAATGAAGAGTACATGTGCTTTTTCACATCAATGCCCGGGAAAAATTCCATGAGTCGCTCATGGTCTATTTCGTCAGCCTTCAATATAAAAAGAGAATAGAATCCTCCCAGACCAAGTGAATACGCAAGCAGTTCCAAACGGGTATTGGCTATTACCGCACTGGTTTTATCTGTTGAAAATGTTAAAATTAGTTGTTTTCCCTGCCATAGCAGAGGGTGAAATTCCTTTATTGAATTATCATTCAAATAATCTCCGAATTCCCGGATTCTGAAAAATTCATCCTCCTGAACCTTGATAATATCATAGACAAGCTCCATGAATTCATCAAGTTTTTCATCCAAAACGACAAATTCGACATCCTGTGAATTTTGTGCCGATGGCGAATAATAAGCTCCCTCAAAGAGTTTAGCAAAAGTTTCCTTATCAATCTTTTTATTTTTGAACCATCGAATTGATCTTCTTTGCTTTAAAAACTGAAGCAAATCATCATATCCCACTGGAATTTCACGGGAATCATAATCGACTATCCTGTCTTCGTGAGCCTCGTAGGATTTAAGAGATATTGCACCAACCTTGCATACTGCCATGCAGTGGCCACATTCAAAGCAATTACTGCCTACCTCAACTGCAAACCCCCCAACAACAATATTATCACGAATGCAAACCTGGGAGCACAATTTGCATGCAGTGCATAGTTCTTCATCAATGCTTAACTTCAATTCCATCCTGAATTACCTTTAATATATTGTCATTATCGCTTAAAACGGAGACATCATCCAAAGGATTTGAATTGACCAATATTAAATCGGCAACATAATTTTCCTTAACCAGACCAAGATTGTCAAATCCTAAAAATTCAGCGGCATTAACTGTTCCGCTAGCTATTGCCTCATCTTCGCTCATTCCGATATCAGTCAGATGAACCAGTTCCTCCAAGTTGTGTCCATGAGGAAACACACCACTGTCAGTTCCCATTAGAATGTTTACACCCTCTTCGTAAGCAACAGAAATGTTTTCCTTGTGAACTTTGACAATTTCTTTCAGTTTATCGGTTTTTTCCTGAGCATAACTGTCCCAAGCCGGAAAACCGTTCTTTGCCAGAAACTGATGAACAAGCAAAGTCGGAACAAGACTGACATCTTTTTCAACCATTCTTTTGGAAGTTTTCCTGTCAATAAATGTTCCATGCTCTATTGAACTGAAACCTGCATCTATGCAATTGTTCATTCCTTTTAAGCTATGGCAATGGGCAGAGACTTTCATGTCATTTGCATCTGCTTCCCTTACAATTGTCTTCAATTCCTTTTTGTTGAATTGTGCAAATTCAGGTGAAGAATTGGTTGTCAGGACTCCACCACTGGCCATTACCTTGATAAAATCAGCGCCCGCCCTTTTAACTTCACGGGTCTTTTTCAAGACTTCCTCAACACCATCACATCTTCCCTTAGGAAATCCCGGATAGATTATCTCCATATCCCAGCCGGAAGGCAAAAACAAGTCAAAATGTCCGCCGGTCATAACCAACGGAGTTATTGACAAGTGAATTTTTGGAGCTGTGAATAATTTCTTCTCTTGAGCCAATTTGAAGCTTAAATCAGCAGATCCACAGTCTCTAATTGTTGTAACTCCCGCATTGATTGTCTGCAAAGAGTGGGGAACAGCATTGTAAAAATGAAGTCCCAAAGGATTTGCCATATTTTCCTCTTTGTGAAAACCCTTCGCAAAAATATGGGCATGGCAATCGATAAATCCCGGCAGCAGATAATTGTCTTCACCATCAATTACATTATCTGCCTTAATCCCGGATGATGAAATCTCCTTAATTACATTACCTTCCATTAAAACATTCTGATTGGTTTTAATATCTTCTAAAGGATTTATTATGTTTACATTTTCAATTAGAGTCTGCATATTATCACTATAATATTTCTATTGTTCCATTATCCCCATCAACTTCAACCAGAGTTCCGGTTGTTAAATCCTTAACATCCACCGGAGAATCAACCATTGGTATGTCTGACATTATGGCACCGGTAGCTATAATCGGCTCTGCATTTAAACAGATTATTGCCTTTGGAGCCGTATTGTTTTTCATCATCTGAAAAATTACATAAGACCCAACTGTGGAACCCTTTCCACCCGGAATAAACAGGACCTTATCTTTAACGCTTTGGCCCTTCAATTCATGATTCGGGTCAATTACCACCCCGTTTTCAGGATTTACTCCGCCCAAAAAACTAATAGGTTCTGATGAAACAATCAGTTCCCCTTTTGCTTTTCCTTTTGCAATATTTCTACATTCAATCATAATCATCACCTATAATAACTTATCATTTACCTCTTCACCACGATTTATCGCATTGGCTGATGATATTGTATCTACC
>NZ_JBGVFE010000105.1:0-15100 GCF_045120835.1 Methanobrevibacter sp. | reverse complement strand
ATTTTGGACAAGAATTTTTCTTGATTCTTAGCCTTGACTTTAGCAGGATCAACAACGGAAATAGCTCTTTTAGTACATGCTTTTATACATGCAGGCCCTTCGTCTCTGTCAGCACAGAGGTCACATTTTTCAGCAACTTTGGATTGGAAAGTCATTGCACCGAATGGACAAACCATTACGCATAATCCGCAACCGATACATTTTTCAGCGTCGACACCTTCGTCGGTTATTGCTTCGGTTGGGCAGATTTTTATACATGGTGCACTTTCACAATGTTGGCATACAATGGAATAAAAGGAAGAATCATATTCTATTATTTTTATTCTGCTAGCACTATGGATTGATGCGCACATGTTTGAACAGTTGAGACATCCATCACATAAATTGCTGTTTACAACAATACTTTCCATTGTATCACCTTATAAGCCCAGTTCCTTACACTCTGCATCAACATATTTTTGAATCTTTTCAATGTGTTCGTCATTTAGGTGTCTGAATCTTTTTTGTGGTGCCAGGTATTCTTTTACAGGTTTTCTTTCTTCAGGCCTGTAAGTGATTTCGAATTTGCCGTCCACGATTTCATATAAAATCCAAGATCCAGTTTCTACAGCTAACCTACCCATTTCAATAGTTCTTTCAGAAGGGAATCCCCAACCTGTTGTACATGGTTGGTGTAAGTGGATATATGCAGGACCTTTGGTTTCTGCGGCCTTTTTGACTTTGTTAACATAATCTTCAGGATAAGCGATTGATGCGGTAGCCACATAAGGTATTCCATGAGCTGCCATAATCATTGGCATGTTTTTCTTAGGTTTGTCTTCCCCGAAACTTGCAACACCGTTCGGTGAAGTTGTTGTACTTGCACCGTATGGGGTCGCTCCACTTCTTTGAATACCTGTGTTCATGTACGCTTCATTGTCATAACAAATGTAGGTCATGTTATGCCCTCTTTCCATGGCTCCGGATAAGGACTGTAAACCAATATCTACAGTTCCTCCGTCCCCACCGAAAGCAACTACATTAACATCATCTTTTCCTTGAATTCTTAATGCACTTTCCACACCGGATGCAACAGCGCCGGAGTTTTCGAATGCTACGTGAATGAATGGAATTTCCCATGCAGTTTCCGGGTATGGTGTGGTCATAACTTCAAGACAACCAGTAGCGGAAATGGCCACTGTATTTTCACCTAATGCATTTAAAGCCAATTTAACTGCAATGGATGCTCCACAACCAGCACATCCTCTGTGTCCTGGTGCCAATAAATTTTTATCAGGAATGTCCACCATTTTTATTCCTCCTTAAGTCCTATCCATGTGACATCATTTTCAGGACCGTTTTTGGTAATTTCGTAAATTTCATTTAATGATTCAGGGGTAATGTCTCTTCCGCCTAAACCGGTAATGAATCCATAAATGTCTTTGTCGATTTTAAGTTTCATATCAGCATATAATGCTCCACCAATTCCGATTGAGAAGTTTTTGTCAACAACAGCGATTTTGTCGCAGCCTTTTACAACTTCATTAATCGCATCAACCGGGAATGGTCTGTATGCTCTGATTTTAAGTAAACCAACTTTTTCGCCTTTGCCTCTTAACTCATCGACAATAACTCTTATGCTGCTGCAAAGTGATCCCATTGCGACGAATATGATTTCAGCGTCATCTGTTTTATATCCTTCAACAAGACCGTATTGTCTTCCAAATATTTCTGCAAATTCATCGCAGGTCTTTTGGATTACGTCAAGAGATTTTTCCATTGCAACATCCATGTCATGTCTTGCTTCCATATAATATTCCGGATCTGCAAAGTTACCGATTGACATTGGGTCTTTTGGATCAAGATACGCATGTTCTGGAACATATGGAGGTAAAAACTTATCCACACTTTCTTGGTCTGGAATTTCAACAGGCTCAACAGTGTGGGTTAAGATAAATCCGTCTAGACATACCATTGAAGGAAGTAAAATGTCAGGATTTTCTGAAACTTTGTAAGCCATTAAAGTTGTATCCAATGCTTCTTGTGCATTTTCAACATAAATTTGTAACCAGCCTGCATCTCTTTGCACAATGGAATCTTGTTGGTCATTCCAAATATTTAATGGGGCTGAAATTGCCCTGTTTGCATCAGCTAATACGAAAGGTGTTCTCATACCTGCTGCGGCAAATAAAATTTCGTGCATTAACATTAATCCTTGTGAAGATGTTGCTGTAAATACTCTTACTCCAGCACCACTTGCTCCAACAGCAGCACTTATAGCACTGTGTTCTGATTCTACTTTGACATATTTAGCATCAATTTTTTCATCAGCAACATATTGAGCTAAGTATTCTGAAATTGTAGTTTGTGGAGTAATCGGATAAACAGGAATAACTTGTGGTTTAGCTAATCTTACAGCTTCTGCAACTGCTTTATTTGAGGTCATTACTTCTTTTACCATCTAATCACTCTCTTTTATTCTTTCACCATTTCGATTGAATCTGAAGGACATTCATATGCGCAAATTCCACATCCTTTACAGTAATCGTAATCAATATCATGTTGTTTGTTTACACAGGAATCTGGACAGAACAATATACAATTATCACAATCAATACATGATTCTTTATCTAAAACAGGTTTGAAAGTTCTCCAGCTTCCGGTCTTATTGTTTTTAGTATTTCCAGGGGTTTTTATTACACATCCTATATTAACCATAATCTCACCTATTAACCCATGTCGTAAGCTTTTTTGGTAGCTTCCGCATTCAATTCTCCAATTTTTCCAGGGAAGGTATCTTTAATAACTTCAAGAAGGGAATCGATACTTACCACTCCGGTTTTTTTAGCAAAATATCCTAGGATAATTGTGTTTACGATATTACGTCCTAACATGTCAAGTGCAATACCGGTAGCATCGATTTTGTGGACTACATGTTCTCCACTGCCTTCGAAGGTTTCAGTGTTAATAATTACTTCAGTATTGTCCTTTATTCCTGAAAATACATCCACTACATTTAACAATCCTTCATCTAAAACCAATACATAATCTGGGTGATAGACTTGGTATCTCATTTCGATAGGCTTTTCATCAATTCTTGTGAAAGCCATAACTGGAGCTCCTCTACGTTCAACTCCGAAAAATGGGAAAGCCTGAACAAATTTGCCGTCTTTAAATGCGGCTTTAGCTAAAATTTCAGCAGCTGTTACAGAACCTTGCCCGCCTCTGCCATGAAAACGAATTTCAATCATTAATTCTCCTCCATATATTTATCATGTATAATCATTATAAATTACAAAATATATAAATTTTATGTTGAAATTAATTTTTTGAATAATTTTGTTTTATTTTTTTTGCTTTAATCTTTTGTTTTTTCTTTGCTTTTTTATTATTCCATCTAATATTCTTATTTATTTATTATACAATTTTTACCTCTTTTTAGATAAAATGGCTATTTTAGGAAATATCAATTTTTATATACATTAAAAAATAATAATATATTATTAAAAAAATTTGGTTGGGAAGTTATGAAGGTTTTGATAATTACCGGAGAGTTGGCATATCCCTTGATAAAGGAGGTTGTTTCCTCATCAAAAGAGGATATAATTGTACACATTGCGGATAACACTCAGGTGGCTGCATTTCTAACTCCTAGACAAATTATTAAGGAAGTTAAAAACTCTTTTGCCGACCAGTTGGATGAAATTGACATGATTCTGGT
Source organism: Methanobrevibacter sp. (assembly GCF_045120835.1). Classification (GTDB taxonomy): domain Archaea; phylum Methanobacteriota; class Methanobacteria; order Methanobacteriales; family Methanobacteriaceae; genus Methanocatella. The sequence continues at coordinate 11,400 of NZ_JBGVFE010000105.1, read as the reverse complement.
TCCGGGATTAATCAAAAAGGGAACAAAGGAAATCACAAAAGAACTTGGAGTGCCGACATTCAAGGGTTCAACCGACGGTGCAGACCTTGCAATGGTCTTGAATCTGATAGGCAGCATTGACTTGTCGGAGGATAAGCCTGCAGACAAATTGATAGAAGAAGAAAAGAGAAAAGAAGCCTTTAAATTTATTGAAGAGTTTGAAAATGATGAGGAAAATATCAAGAGACTTCTTGAAAAGCCAAATAACATTCTAATCAGAAATCTTCCTGTCGGTGAGGATTTTCCGATGAGGGTACTTTCTGAAATTGCAAATGCACCATTTTTATCAAAAGAGGCACTAATCAACAAATGCCAGTACTTTGTCGATTCCGGCGCTGACATGATTGATATAGGAATGGCTGCAGGTGAAGACTTCTCTGATAAGATTCCAGAGCTCATTGAAACTTTAAGACCTATTGTCGGTGACAGGCCATTAAGTATCGATACGCTTAATGCAAAGGAAATTCAGGTTGCAGCCGAAAATGGAATCGATTTTGTTTTAAGTCTTGATTTGGGAAACAACTCGGAAGTTCAGGAAATACTAAAAGAAAAGGACATTCCGGCAGTATTGCTTCCAACCAATTTTTCACAGGGCAAATCACCAAAATCTCCGGCTGAACGTGTAGAGGCAATGCACCAGTTAATTAAGGACACTGAAGGTTTAAGGTATGTTGCGGACCTGATTCTGGATCCGGTTAACAGTGCAAGTATTGTCGAATCAATTATAGCATGCAATGAATTTCACAAAACCAATCCCGCACCGATGTTTTTCGGTGTCGGTAATGTAACCGAGCTTATGGATGCGGATTCCGGGGGAGTCAATGTGCTTTTGGCTGGAATTGGTATGGAACTGGGTGTCAGCATATTGTTCACTCCTGAAGAAAGTGGAAAAACAAGGGGCAGCGTATATGAACTTGCTACCGCATCCAAGATGATGTTTCTTGCAAAGCACAGAAAATCCATTCCAAAGGATTTGGGAATCAATCTTGTTGCATTCAAAGACAAACATAAGAGAAATGATGTTATTCTAAACGAAACCGAAGGTATTGAGCAGGTTCGCCAGGACAAACCGTTCAAATTTATTCGTGATAAGGCAGGCAGTTTCAAAATCAATGTGGACTATGGAACCACTGTAAAGGATAGCAGAATCACTGCCACTCATTTTAAGAAGAATAAGGCGGATTTGGTAATTGTCGGACACACTGCAAAAGAGATTTATGAAGAGATAATAGCCAAGGGGCTTGTAACCAGAATGGAACATGCTGCCTATCTTGGTTCCGAACTTAAAAAAGCAGAAATAGCGATGATTACCGGAAAAGAGTATGTTCAGGATTTTGAATTGTTCAAAAATCCTGATGAGTTTAAAAAATAGTTCTAATCAAAGTCTGTAGGATCATATGTTCCTTCAGCTTGTCCAGCTTGTGGAGTTGAACTATCAGATGAACTGGAGTCTGATGAGGAACTGTCAGAACTGGATGAATCTGAACTTGAACTGTCTGATGAACTACTGTCTGAACTTGCGCTTGATGTGGCAGGTCCACCATTAGAACTTTGTGCAGAATCTGAAGATGATATTGTATTGGCCGGAACATTATTATTATTTGTAATATTTGTTTGAGGCTCTTGAATTTCATTGTCATGATTAAAGGAAAGCCCTGTTCCACTTACAAATAAAAATACTGCCGCAACAACAATTATGATAGCTATCAATGCAATTATTATTGCATTTTCAGATTTCATTTTTTTACCTCCATTTAACTTTTGATTAATATATTATATTTTGCATTATTTAAATAAGTTACACAAGATTTAAATAAATTCATCTTTAAAGTTATTTTAGTAACAAAATTTTTTAGGAAGGTTTTGAAGTTGGAAGTTGAAGATATTAATATTAAAGACATCGATAAAATGCTTTTGGATGCAAGCTATGTTTCAAACAATGAGATTTCAACAACTCTCTATTTATCATTTCTGCTGGCAAAACCGATGCTTATTGAAGGTCCGCCGGGTGTTGGAAAAACAGAGCTTGCAAAGGTAATCGCCAAGTCTTTTGAGAGGGATTTCTTTAGGATTCAGTGTTATGAGGGAATCACTTTCGAGCAGATTGTCGGCGAGTGGAACTATCAAAAGCAACTGCTGCATCTCGAAGCGGCCAAAAACGATACAAGCAATGTGGATGAAATCTTTGATGATGACTTTTTTATAAGAAGGCCACTGCTCAATGCATTTTTGAATGAAAATGATTCCGTATTGTTGATTGATGAGATTGACAAGGCAGATGAAGAAGTTGAAAGTTTCCTGCTGCAGGCTTTAGGAGAACAGGAAATCACAATCAATGATTTGGGGACTTTTCAACTGAAAAATGATTTAATTGTTATTTTAACTTCAAATTCACAGAGGTCTCTTCTTGATGAGACAAAGGACAGATGTCTGTTCTTGTATATTCCATATCCTTCCGTTGAAAGAGAAATTGAGATTGTAAAATCAAAATTGCCTGATGCAGATGATGAAACAGTATCATATGTTGTCAAACTTGTTCATCAAATACGCAATCTTAATTTAATGAAAAAGCCATCTGTCAGGGGAACCGTCGATTGGGTTAAATCCGTTACCAATCTCGGAACCAAAGATTTGAACCAATCCCTTGAAGACAGCATTGGAGTGGCAATTAAAACCGAAAGCGACAAAAAGCGTGTAGTTAAAGATATTTTTGATAAATGATAAGATGATACATAAAATTGCAAACCTCTCTGCTGACTTAAGAAAGGAGGGCCTGCCGGTCAGTATCAGGAGTACCCAGGCTGCAATGGAGATTTATCAGGATTTGGGAGATTCAGATAAAAATCTTTTAAAGACAGCCCTTATGGCAGTTTATGTTAAGGACAGATATGACATTCCTAAATTCATGAAGATTTTTGAGAAGATATTTAAAGCGCCTGATGCTGAAAAAGAAATAAAGGAAGATTTAAACAAGAGCAAGGCGTATCGAGGTGGCGGACCGAAATCAAATAAGTATGTTATCAAAAAGCAGAATACGATCGGTAAAAAAATCCAAAAGGAAAAGGTCGACAATGAAAAATTAAAAATGCTTTCGGGCCAGCCTCTGCTTGAAGAAGCCAAAAAACTCGAACGTGATGGGGAACTAATGAACAAGGACCTGACAAAATTGAACAGGTTTGACCCTAGAATGCTTGAAATTTGTCAAAGGTTAGGAAAAAGGATAGCAAATAAACGTTCAAGACGTAAAATTGAAGCCACTTCACATAAAATTGATATGCGCAGAACCATGAGGGCAAATCTAAAGTATGGTGGAGTTCCAATCGAGCTCGTTAAAGCAAAGCCAAGACCTCATAAGAATGAGCATTTGTTTTTAAATGACATTAGCGGGTCATGTGAGTGGATCAGCAGCTGGTTTTTCATGTTAATGTTTTCAGCTCAAACAGCATTTAAACGATCAAGAACTTTCGAGTTCGATAATAAAGTAATTGAAACAACAAAAGCATTGAAGGAGGAATATCTGATAGATTCCTTTGTAAAAGTAAAGGATATGCGCGTAAAGAACATGATGGTTCATGGAACATCAGATATGTATTCTGCATTTAAACAGTTCCAGGAAAAAGCAAACATTAACAATAAATCTTATGTGATTATCCTGTCAGATTGCAGGGACTGGGCGGGACCGAAAGTCCACGGAATCCCTGCAAGTGTAGAATTGATGGAAGAAATTGTAAGGGATTCTAAAAAGGTTGTAATTTTAAATCCTGAAGAGAGAATCAAATGGGATATAGTTGACAGTTGTGTTTCCTTGTATGAAGAGGCAGGGGCACATGTATTTGAAGTGAATACTCTAAATCAGCTTGCGCAATTTGTAGAGCAAATGTAGGTAGTAATATGCAGTGTAGTAAGTGTGGAAATCCTAAAGTCATTATTAAAAAGGAACAGTCCGGCCAGTTATTGTGTAAGGACTGTTTCATTGAATCAATAGAAAAGAAAGTTATCAGGACAGTCCGAAAGGAAAAGCTGCTTGATAAGGGAGATAAGGTTTTGGTGGCACTTTCAGGTGGTAAGGATAGTGTTACGACCCTTGAGATATTAAATTCATTTAGAAAGATGAACGTCATCGACCTTTGTGCAGTAACGGTTGATGAGGGCATTGCCAACTATCGCCAGGAAGGGGTAGATATAGCCACCAGACATGCTGAACGTTTGGGAATTGAGCATAAGGTAGTGTCTCTCAAGGATGATTACGGCATAACTTTGGATGAGATAATGGAGAGGCCTGACCATAAGGGGTCATGCACTTACTGTGGCGTATTCAGAAGAACCATTATAAATAAGGCCGCTCGTGAAATGAATGCAACAAAAATTGCAACAGGACACAATCTTGACGATGAGGTTCAGGCCATAATGATGAATTACCTGGAAGGAAACACTGATAATTTAACCAAATTGGGCGCTAAAACAGAATCCAAAGCAAAAGAGTTCACAGTTAAAATCAAACCTCTTCGTGAAATTCCGGAACGTGAAATAGGTTTGTATGTTGTTGCTAAAGAATTGGAAGTTCACTTTGACAGCTGCCCATATGCAATGCAGTCATTCAGGGGGGAAGTTTCAGAGGTCATAAATCAACTGGCCGAAAAGCATCCGACAATTAAATATTCTACCCTTAGGGGATATGATAAAATCAAGGGCGTTTTGAAAAATGAAATGCAAAAGGAATATGCACATGGCAGATGTAAGCGGTGCGGAGAACCATCAGCAAATGAGTTATGTAAGGCATGTTCATTTTTAGAAGAATTGGGAGTGTAAACAATGTCATTCACATTAAAATATAAAGACTTAAATGAAAAAAGAGATTTGCCAAATGATAATTATACTATTAGGGATTTGCTCAATGAGTTAGGTTTATCTGCTCAGACAATGGTTTCTAAACAAAATGGCGAGCTTGTAATCGAGGATAGTGTAATCCAAGATGATGATGAGATTCAATTAGTTCAGATAATCTATGGTGGTTAAGTGAAATTAAGTTATGAATGTGGGCCCTGCTTTTTAAGGCAGGCAAGAGAAGCGATGGATTTATCTACAGATGACGAAATCCTTAAAATGGAGATTATGAACGAACTGTTCATCTTCTTAAGTGACAATTTTAAGTTTGGAGCCAATTCCAATGGCACGGGGTCTGCAATGCATCAGCTTATTAAGGAAAAGACTGGTTGCAGTGACCCTTATTATACACAAAAAGTTGAAGGAAATGAAATAGCTCTGAAACTGTTGCCTGAAGTTAAAAAAATTCTAAACGAGGATGAAAGCTTAGAAAACTATGTTAAAGTAGCTATTACTGGAAACATTCTGGATTTTGGAGCCTTTACATTGGAAGATGATATTGAAGGAGTTATAAGACAGGCTCTTAATAAAAATTTAGCGGTAAAAGACATTGAAGAGTTTGAAGAATCTCTTAAAACTCATGATAAGGTTTTATATTTGGTGGACAATGTCGGAGAGATAGTATTTGATAAGTTACTTTTATCAAAGATTAAGGAATACGGTTTGGACATTACAATTGCCGTTAAATCCGAGCCTATCATCAATGATGCGTGCAGACAGGATGCTCTTGATGCAGGTTTGGATGAATATGGTGAAATTGTGGAGATCGGATGCGGGACCGTCGGTTATGTGGACAGCAAAATCTCCGAGGAATTCCGCAAGATATTCAATGAACATAAATTCGTAATTTCAAAGGGAATGGGTAATTACGAAGGATTGACTGAGGTTGATTTATCATATAAGGATGTTTATTTCCTATTATGTGCAAAATGTGACACCATTTCAAGAGATATTGGTGTTAATTTGCAGGATATGCTTTTGCTTAAAAAATAATTAGTGATTTGATGATAATCGGATTTGTTGGGTTTGGAAAGGTTGCAGAGAATCTGGTGAGACTGATTAAATCAGACGATATAACTTTTCTAACTTCAACTGAAAACAGGTCATCCAATACAATATCCAATATTAAAAGGGCCAATGTTGAAGTTCTGCCTACCTTCAGGGAGGTTGCCAATTCATCGGATATTTTAATCTCCGTCACTTCACCAAAGGAAGCGTTAGGTGTTGGCGAAAGATATGGCCGTTATGTTAAGGGAATTTACCTTGACTTGAATAATGTTTCGCCCGATACAACAATTAAAATCAGTGAACATGTAAACGATCTTGTTGATGGGGCAATCATCGGCAAAATTGATTCTTCCAATCCAAGACTGTATATTTCAGGTGAAAAATCAGAGGAATTATTATTTTTGAATGATTATATCGAAACAAAAATAATCAGCGATAGGATCGGTGATGCCAGCAGGCTTAAATTGCTTAGGAGCACTTATACAAAAACTTTATCTGCACTTCTAATCGAATCGGCCCAGATTGCAAAAAATAATAATCTGGAAGAGGAATTTTTCGATATTCTTGCATTGACTGAAGGTGATGACTTCAAGGACAAATCCAAATCCCGAATCAACAATACATTAACTAGTTCCAAAAGAAAATCAGAGGAATTGGAAGAAATTGTTGATTATTTTAATGGTGAGGATTTGACAATGGTTAAAGCAGCTCTAAAAAAGCTTAGCCAATAACAACTTCAACCTTAAATCCTTTTTTAGCTTTTTTTATAAATCCTGTCACTGGAATGAAATGGGAATCCATTATATATCTTAAATATGTGACTTCAAGGGCAGGCAATCTTAAGTTGGTTTTAATCTTTTTGCCTTCGCTTTTAAACTGCACTGAAATTTTACCGTTTTTATCAACATATAAATCAGTGGTCAATCCCTCTTTTGTGATTTTTGTCTCGAATTTGGTTAAGTTCAGTCCGGCTTCAAGGCTTTGAGGCGGGCTGTCAACTGCAATGTTTTCGCTTCTGAACCTGTCATTGGCATCACGTGCGCTGATGCCTTTTTCGCCTTGACATGCAACATACCATGCCCTGTCAATGACTCTCTGGACTTTCTGATTTTCAGGAATCACTCCTTTGGATTCATAGCTTTTCATCAAATCCATCACTTCTTTTTTGCTCACGTCCATTTCAATGGAACTGATTGCCAGACGGGTCATTACCGGCCCATAATCGGATCTTCTAAAAACTGCCCAAATGGATTCCGGGTCTCTGTAAACCCTTCTTTTAATGATTTCATTTATTGTGTTTCCATTAAGGTAAGCTATCTTTTCAAGGTTTCCCCTTGAATATGTGTTCATTCTTTTGAATATGTCTGCCCAGTTGCGCTTGCCGGGAGTTCTGCCTTCATCAATTTCGCGCTGCAGAATTTCAACGGTACTTTTTGGAAGTAACTTTTTGACCTCTTCTGTAATGGTCATGTCATTGTCAATTATGGATTGTCTGATCAATCTTCCGGAATATTTGTCTTTATCGAATTCCTTTACAACATGATATGTAAGTTTCGAGCCCAAAAATTCATTTATGGCATACCACCGAATTTCGTTTCTGTTGGTATAGCTTTTTGGCATTCCAACAAAATTCCCTTCATCAATAAACTTCTGCGCTTTTGATTTTATCTCATCAAGGGAGATGCTGGCGGAGGTAATATAATCACTCGCTCCATCGTCAATCATTTGTTTAAGTCTAATCGGTACGCTATATGACAATACTAATCTGTGATGAAGTCCTTCAAATGATTTTACTTCATCTGCACCTAGGGCCAGTGCCATTTCTCTTCGTGCATTAAAATCAACAAAAAATGGGGCGTGATTTGCACTAAACCCATTATTCAAATAAACGACAACCTGTTTGCCTTCTTCATCAGCTAATTTGCGAGCTTCTTTAATTAAATATTCATGTCCCTTGTGTACGGGATCAAAATCTGCACTGATTGCTATCAATGTCAACACCAAAAAAAGAAAGTCATTGGATGGTCAGTGGCCATCCATCAATTTTAAAACACCGCTTATTATTAACCACATTCCGATTAATGTGCCGAGAATAATGGGTTCTGTAATATAGGTTCCTATAACAATGTACAATAGACCAAGAATCACTCCTGCTATTCCAATATAAAATCCATATCTTGATTCACGGTTATTAATCAAGGACACGACTCCCACGATGATTAATATGATTCCTGCGAGGTACAGGGTGATTTGTGCTAAAAATCCAAATATTCCGACATTGAATATTAAACAGATGCTTATGAAAAGCAATATCGCTCCAAAAATCAAGTCGAGTATTGCTCCTTTCTTGTTGTAGTCAATTATGGAAACTCCAACAACAAGAAGGTAAATGGATATCAATAATAATGATAGTCCGATTAAATCAGCCACTCCAATGAGTCCCATTATCGGAAAGATGATAATCATTAATCCAAAAAATATTGCCAATAAACTAATAAATTTACTTTTCATTTTTGCCTCCTATTAACTATTAATCGTTTCAGTTATATTAATATAATGGGATATGTTTTATCTCCACAGTTGATGAGTTCATGTCTGAATTTTTAACTTGGGCCAGCCATTCATTTTTACATTCGCAGTCGTAATCTATTTTTGTTTGAGTTAAGTTATTGGCTATTATCATATGTTTCAAATCCTTATTGCATTTCTTACAGTTGTATGGGCCACGTCTTGAGCCAAATCCTGAAGTGTCAAGGAGTGCAGGAAGATCAATTTCGTCTCTTACGGTATTGATTATTTCAACACATGACCAAATCCAAGGTGGCTGGTAGGCTCCCTTTCTCCAGAACCTTTCAATTACTGTTCCGCTATGGATGGTTGCTGGACAGAATGATAATCTGTTAACGCCAATTGAATCACAATAATGTGCAGTTTCAATTGCTTCTCTTATTGCTTGGCTTTCAGAAACTAAAATGGGCTTCACGAATATGTATGCCTTTGATTTTAAATTGTATCCTTTGGTCTCTTTTAGATTCTGCATCAGTTTTACTGCATTTTCAAAATCATCACGGGTAAATCCCTTATTGATTTTGTTTAATCTGGTGTAGTCGTCTGAAGTCTCAAGGCCTATGCTCACTTCAAACAGTGTGTCTCCTATGATTTCAAATATTTCATCAAGGTATTCCTCTTTTACATATTCGGGTCTTGACTCCACTACAATTTCTGTAACGTTGCCTAGGCCGATTAATGTTTTTAGGATCTCATCACGCGCTTCCTTTGGAAGTTCATAAGGGTTTAGAAAACTTCCGGAGGCAAATAGCTTCACTGAAATTTTATCCTCTTCGGCTATGGGATGTCTTGACAGGTGGTCATGGAATATCTTCAGGATAGTTTCTGTGCCAATCGGTTCTAAAGTACAGTCGGATACGTAGCTGCACATTGTACATCCTCCGCTGTCTCCCAGTGCCCAGGCACAGCCGGGTGTGGGCAATATTATAAATAGGGTTTTGGCAATTCCATCGTAAGTTAAATCATCATTATACCAACTTGCTCCCACCTGTTCGGGAGTTTTTGGTTCTTTTCTCTCAAAGGCTCTTTGCCTAATTTCTTTAGTTAAATTTTCAATTTCCATTAATAATATTATTAGATTAATGTTATAATTAAAAATTATGTTAAAAATAGTTTGTTATTAATTTGTGTATATGGGTTTAAAAAAATAAAAAAGAAAAAGTAAGCAAGTTTAGAAACTTGCAATTACGTCTCCTAATAATTTAATGGATTCTGCAACGTCTTTACCAACAGGGGATCCTGCTACGTATTGAGTTACGCCCATTTCAGCTAAGCCTTCAATTTTAGGGATGAACTCATCAGGAGTACCACATACGGAAAATGCGTCGAGTGCTTCATCGGTTACAGCACCAATAGCTCCACCGAAGTCACCTTTAGCTAAGAAGTCACCCATTTGTGTGTTGAATCCTTCAGGTAATCCGTGTCTTTCGATAACTGGAGGTGGGGAACCTGCTGCAATGAATGCAACTACAATTTTAGCTGCGTTTTTAGCTGCGTCAGAGTCTGCACCGATGGAAGTTGCAGTGTATGCACCTACATCAAATGCTTTGTCTCCACCTGCTGCTTCAATACCTTTTTTGATCATAGGCATAGCTGCTTCGTAATCTTTAGGGTTGGAAGCGTTAATTAATACACCATCTGCGATTTCTCCAGCGGTTTCTAACATTTTAGGTCCTTGAGCACCCATGTAAATAGGGATGTGTTCTTGAACAGCTTTTGCTCCACCTAATGCTGCTCCGCCTTCAGTTTTTTCTCCAGCTAATAAAGTGTTAATGTCTGCGATTGCAGCTTTAATAGTGGATACAGGTTTGGTCCATTCAATTCCTAAAGCGTCGAAAGTTGCTTTGTCACCAGGACCGATACCGAAGGTTGCTCTACCTTCTGAGATTTCGTCAATGGTTGCGATAGCGGAAGCGGAAATTGCAGGGCTTCTTACGTATGGGTTGGTTACACCAGGACCCATTTTAATGGTTTCAGTGTTTGCTGCAATTAATGCTAAGGTTTCGTATACGTTTTTATTGTTGTAGTGGTCTGTGATCCATGCGTATTCAAAACCGACGTCTTCTGCTAATTTTACTAAGTCTACTAATTCATTTAATGGTATTTGAGGTACGAATTCTATACCGAACTTCATATTTTATCACCAATAATATTTTAGGTTGGCAGTATATAAAGTAATTATTATTTGAAACAGATAGAAAGTTTTAAATATCATTTATGTTCTTCAATTTTGAACATTATAATAAAATTACTAGTATTAAAAAAAATATTTTTTTTATTACTTCGTTTGTTTTGGTTCGTGCAAATTAATTTTCAAAAAATTGTTTATAGAAAAAGTCATTAATCGCTTTTTTTAATTTGTTATTTAGTTAAATTTTATATATAAATATTTTTAATGCTTTTTAATATTTATTTTGAGTTAATATTAATTATTGCAATATTTTTTAATTGATTTTGTTAATAAAATTACTCTCTCTATTAGATGTGCTATGTGTTTTTATGGCGTTGGTTTAAGTCATATTGTATTTGCAATTCTGACTATGATGACTGCTTTTCCGCATGTAGCTATAAATTATCATATTTATTGTATTAATTGAATTATTAATCTCTTTAAATGTGCTTTGTGAGTACCTGAGTTTTTCGGGTATGATGTAAGTTTTGTAGATGTGGTGAAATTTGATTATAGAAACTTTTATATCAAATTTTATGTATTAATACTCGTCTATATTTTTTTTAGCGTACTTCATAATACTTTTTACATATTATGTCTGTTATGTGATTCAATTCTGTTTGATCCTGGCAGATGTTACTGCTATTGGGATTCGATTAAGCCATGCAAGTCGAACGAATTTAGATTCGTGGCGTACGGCTCAGTAACACGTGGATAATCTACCCTTAGGA
>NZ_JBGVFE010000104.1:0-7704 GCF_045120835.1 Methanobrevibacter sp. | reverse complement strand
AACGGCTGCACATTCATCTCAGATCCTAATCTCTACGAGTATACAATCTATACGTCCTGCTACAATACCAAGAGGGGCGTCCTATATTACAGGACTTACAACAACTCACAGATTACTGCAGTTGATTTGAATAAGGAGAATATGGACTCTGCAGAACTGATCAATTATCTTTTGATTAATGAAGAGCAGTTCAACTTCATTAATTAAATCTTCTTTTTTTGCATGTTTATTTATAATATGATTAACTAACTATTATTATATGATATTGAGAGATAGGATGAGATTTGTTCCCCTCATTTTGATAATATTCTGTTTTTTAATCATAATCCCAAGTGCTTTTGCCGGAGATAATTTGACTTTTGAGCAAGACTGTCAGTTGGGTGATGATGAAGGCATTTTGCTTGAAAGCAATTACTATTTTGATGAAAGCAATGTCAATCCGGGCAATGGAACATATGAAAATCCCTACAGGACATTTTCCATTAATTCCATCAAGGACAACTCTGCAGTCTATTTTGCCGAAGGGGAATATTATTTTGACAGGGACGCTTCATTTTCAAATATCTCATTTTATGGTGAAAATTCACAAAATACAATATTAAATGGTAATGGCAGGACCCTGACAATTACTGGTAGTGTCAATTTTAAGAATATAACGTTGACAAATTTAAAGTTAGTTAATCGCAATACTCTCAATGCTTCAAACACTGTTTTTAAAAGTTTAATCGCTTATTCATCCGTATATGGTAACAGTTATGGCGGGGGAATCTATTCGTCTTTTAAAAATGCAAACATCGCCATTGACAATTGCACATTTTCGGATAATTCCGCCCAATACGGCGGAGCGATTTACATGGCTGGAGGAAGCCTGAAAATTATCAACTCTCTTTTCATCAACAATGTCGCCTATAATTTCGGTGGGGCAATTGCTGCAAACTCCAATTCAAGGATATTCATAAACAATACCCGTTTCATCAATGACAAATCAACAAATGATGCCGGTGGAGCAATATATATTGAATCCTCCTCACTTGAATCATTCAACATGTCCGTTGTAAATTCCACTTCCACATTTGGTCCTGCAATAACTGCACTTTCATCAAATCTGGTGCTGGTCAATTTCACTGCAGAAAACAACTCTGCGAAATATGACGGAGGAGCGATTTATCAGGTGTACGGTACAATTAATCTCAACTCTTCAAGGTTCATCAGCAATTCTGCAAATAATGGAGGGGCACTGTTCATTTATGGTGCAGGTGAATGTAATTTGGCTTCAAATGAATTCACCATCAATCGTGCAGATTCTCATGCAGGTGCCATTTATTCACTTTTCAATAATGAAATCAACTTGACAGATTCAATCTTCACAAATAATTCTGCATTATTCTATAATGACACATTCCAGACTTCACAAATCAGTCTAATTTTTAAGGATGGCAATCTTTCAGGTTATGTTTACAATGAAACAATCTATGATACATTGCCTGATTATTATAATCTAAACGAACATGGCTATGTCACATCCGTTAAAGACCAGCAGGACGGTGGAAACTGTTGGGCATTTGCGGCATTGGCATCACTTGAATCCTGCATCCTTAAGGCAGGCGGTGAAGTCTTTGACTTTTCTGAAGAGAACATGAAGAATTTGGTGGCTAAATTCTCATATTATGGAAGGAGTTATATGCCAAATTCCGGTGGAAATGATGATATGGCAATCGGATATCTTGCAAGCTGGCTGGGACCCGTTAATGAAAGTGATGATCTCTACGACGGTCAAAGCCAATTGTCAGCATTATTAAATAATGCATATCATGTTCAAAACGTATTGTACTTAAAGAGAAATAATTATACGGATAATGATTTAATAAAACAGGCTATCTTAAAGTATGGTGCAGTTTCAACATTTCTGTATATGGGTTCAATAGCATGGTACAATGGCGAACCCTATCATTACTATACCGGCGATAAGGATCCTAATCATGCAGTGGCCATCGTCGGATGGAATGATTCATTTTATGTTCCAAATGCTCCTGGACTGGGAGCATGGATTGTTAAAAACAGTTGGGGCAATAACTGGGGCAAAGGAGGATATTTCTATGTGTCCTATTATGACACCGTCTTTGCGCAACCTGGAGTCTATTCTTCCTTCACTTTCATTATAAATGATTCCTCAAGTTTTGATAAGAACTATCAGTATGACGTTTCATTTCCTACAGATTACTTCTGGTATGATGAAAGCAGCATCTGGTGTAAAAACGTATTCAATGCTACGGACAATGAGTTTCTGGAGGCTGTGTCAACATTCTTTGATGGCGATACTGATTGGGAATTGTATATTAATGTCAATGGTGAACTGAAGCTTTATAAAAATGGATCTTGCGTAAAAGGTTATTTCACCATCAATCTGGATTATCCTATTCCAATCGCTAAGGGGGACATATTTGAAGTGGAATTCAAAATGAACGGTGATGGAAAATCCTCTTTTGCAATTCTTGAAGGATTTAATTTTAATAAGGTAACATATCCTCGAAACGTTTCTTTTGTCAGTTTCGATGGTGAAAATTGGTTTGATCTGTTTGACTTTAAATTCCAATGTTTAAATCATATTTATACTACACAAGTGGCATCAGTAAAGGCATTTACACGGGTAACCGTATTCAATTCCACCATCAAAAGTTTGGACATTTCTCATGCTGATATGAATCTCTTCAATCTTGTTGCAAGTGTCGTTGATGAAAATGGATATCTCGTTGGAAACGGCAATATGACCTTCATTGTCAACGGCCAAAACGTCACTGTTGGCGTTGAAAGGGGTATCGCATCAATATCAATTCCATTAAGTTTAGGAGAGAATGACATCCGTCTGTTTTATGAGTCTGTAAATTACCGCTCATCAACTTACGATAGCATTTATAATGTTGTTCCAGTTAATCTGGGTATAGACATTAATGTAGAACAGGAACTGAATAATGTCAGCGTTACAGTAACACTTTCACAGGCATTGAACAGCACAATACTTATAAGTGTAAACGGCAATGTCACTGAAGCCAAAACAGTCAATGGAATTTGTCAGTTCAATCTGTCAAATCTGAAGTATGGAAATTATTCCGTCAATGTAACATTCAACAGCTTTTATCTGGTCGGTGAAAATTCAACCGATTTCTTTGTTGACTACAAGGATACTCATTTTGAGGTCAATGACGTAACAACCTTTTATTGCAGCGGCCTGATTTATTACTTTACTTTATTTGACGAGTTTGGAGATGCATTGAACAATTCTCAGGTCAGATTTATATTAAATAATCAAACATATTACAATACAACTGACGCGCAAGGAAGGATTTTCCTTGCACTTGATTTGCCTTTGGGCGATTATCCATTGGAAGTCTTTTTTGAGGGCGACCGGTTCCATTCCGGATGTCGGGGCTCAGCTCTCGTATCTGTGCTTCCTTCAAGGTCATGGTTGAATATTACCGGCGTTTCTTATGATTCGTTTAACCTGTTTAACATTAGCGTCAGCGTCTTTGACCAGTTGAACAGAACGGTTGATGTCGGCAATCTGACATTTACCGTAAATAATATTGGTTACGGTAATGGAAATATGATTCCATTCGTCGTAGGTTTAAATAACGTTACCGTCAGCTTTGAAGATGTGAATTACTTGCCTTCATCTGCTGTCTTGACATATGAAGTTTTGCCTATTGGTTTGGATATGGCCATTGATGTTTTTAAGGACTTCAACAATGCCTATATTACTATAAACCTTTCACAGAAGGTTAATGAGTCACTGCTGATTGATGTCAATGGAAATATCACTAAGGTTAAAACATCAGATGGTATTTATCAGTTCAATTTAACTTCTTTAAGCTATGGAAATTACAATATAACTGTTGAAATTGACAGTGACTTTTACGCTGGCAAAAATTCAACAGAATTATTTGTCGATGTCAAAAAGACATACTTTGAAGTTAAGGATTTTACAACCGTCTATAACAGCGGCGAATACTTCACAGTCAGATTATTTGACGAATTGAATCATCCCGTAGCTGGTCGGGAAGTCCGATTTAGTTTAAATGATTATGTCAACATTACCGATGCTCAGGGATGGGTTGGAATTCCTGTTTGGCTTGCCGATTCAATAAATCCTATAAATATTTCATTTGCAGGCGACGGATCATATATTGGATGTGAAAATGCTTCAACCGTTACAGTCGTTTCATCCATAGCGCTTCCAGCAAATGCAGTATATACTTATGGTGCATATTATGAGGCTTATCTTTTGGATAAATCAGGAAATCCTTTAGGAAATGCTCAAGTCACATTTGCCGTTAATGATGTCAATTATCAAACTACAAGCGGAAATGACGGAATTGCGGCATTGGCAATACCTATTTATTCTGGAAATGCAATCGTAAACGTAACAAATCCTCAAACAGGTGAAGTCAAATCCCAGACAATCCAGATTCTTCCTCGTTTGGTTGAAAACGAAGATGTGATAATGTATTATGGAAAAGACGGATACTATAAAGTTAAGGTTTTGAATGATTATGGTCAGGCGGTTGGAGCAGGTGAAATCGTAGCTTTCAGTTTTAAAAGCATTGTATACTATGTAAAGACAGCTTCTGACGGTTATGCATCATTCAAATTGACTTCAAAAGCAGGAACATTTGCAATCATGGCATCATATAAAGGATTTGATGTTTCTAATAAGATTACAATTAAGCCTACTTTGATTACAAAAGACAAATCTGTCAAGAAATTCAAAAAGTTCAAATACTCTGCAAAATTGCTCAATACGGAAGGGGTGCCTCTTAAAGGCAAAAAAATTACCTTCAAATTCAAGGGCAAAAAATATTATAAGAAAACAAACAAGAAAGGAATAGCTAAGATTTCCATTAAAAATAAATATAAGTCTGGCAAATACAAAATAGTTGCTAAATACGAAAACAACAAATCAAAAAGTTTCATAACAATTAAAGAATAGGGTTTAAATCCTTATTTGCTCTTTTTTAATTTTTCACCTACTATATATTTATATCATAAAAACATTAAATAATAGTATTCTATACATTTTACCAAATCTCCACGTTTAATTTGGTATAATGGGGGAAATTTTACTATGAAAATTAAATTTGTCGCACTGATTGCAATATTGGCATGTCTGTTAATTGTCATACCGGCAGGTTATGCAGTTAACAATGACACTCTAAGTGATGACGGCGAGGTTTTGCAGGCTGATTATTACTTTGATGCTAAAATTGATAATGATACTGGAACTGGAGCAATAGATAATCCTTATAAGGAATTGACTGCTTCAAGGATAGAAAGTAATTCTGTTCTGCATTTGGCCAGTGGAGAATATGATTTAAGTAACTCCAAAACAGTTAATAATGTTACTATAATAGGTGAAAATCCCACTGCAACTATCATCAAGAATGCCAAATTTACTGTTTCAAGTTCATTGACTCTCTGCAATCTGACATTGCTTGCATCCCCTATTACGAATAATGGAAACCTAACTGCGACAAATATGATTTTTAAGGATTCCACACAATATAATGGTGGAGCAATCAGTTCGAATTCAAATTCAAATGTTACTCTGGACAATTGTACATTTATAAATAATGGGGCCAGCTTTGGAGGTGCAATATACTGTATGGAAGGATGGATGTATATTCAAAATTCCAGATTCCTAAACAACACTGCAGAGGAATTTGGAGGTGCGATTTTATCAATATCTGCTGAAACCTATATTATTGGCTCAAAATTTAAAGACAATAAAGCAAATTATTATGGTGGTGCCATTTATACTTTATATTCTCCATTTGGTGTAATGAACTCCATTTTTGACAACAATTCCGCCAGGGATGGTGGAGCATTATTGATTGATGATGCAAGCCTATGCATAATTTTTTCAAATGAATTTTCAAACAACAGAGCAGATTCTGTCGGTGCATTGTATTCCATAGCGAATAATGTGACCGGTTCCCTTTTAAATGACAATTCCTTTTTAAATAACAGCGGAAGTGTTGCAAATGATGTCCTTGAATCTGCAACTCCAAACATGTTCATATCAAACGGGGATTATATTTTAGCCTATTATAATCCTACCTTCAATGGGACTATTCCAAGCAGATATGATTTAAGAGAATTGGGCTATGTAACACCAGTTAAAAATCAGGGCAGTTCTAAATGCTGCTGGGCTTTTGCGGCTATTGCCTCACTGGAGTCATGTATTCTGAAGGCTACCGGAATTTCCTATGACCTGTCTGAAGACAATGTGAAAAACGTAATGACCATGTACTCTGATTACGGATGGACCTATACGGTTAGTACTGGAGGACGAGATGACATGGGTATGGGATATTTTATAGGCTGGCTTGGACCGGTAAATGAAAGTGATGATCCTTTTAGTGCTTCATCATTCATGTCTCCTCTTTTAAACAGTTTCTATCATGTCCAGAATTTAATATTTTTACAAAGAAACAATTACACTGATAATGATGCAATCAAAAAAGCCATAATCGAATATGGTGCCGTTGCAACTGCTATTTATTGGAGTGCCGGTCGCTATGGCAGCAATGGAAATTATTACTATCCGGGTTCTGAAGGAGCAAATCATGCAGTAACCATCGTCGGATGGGATGACAATTATTCAAAAAGCAATTTCAAGAACACTCCTGAAGGTGATGGTGCATGGATTGTTAAAAACAGTCATGGTACCTCAAATGGAAAAGGCGGTTACTGGTATGTCTCATATTATGATACCAGATGCGCACAAGTCGGAAGCTATGATGTAAGCTACACTTTCATATTAAACGACACAATAAAGTACGATAAGAATTACCAGTATGATATTCCTGGCAGAACAGATATTTTTGTCAACTCCTCAAGCACAGTCTGGTATAAGAACAGGTTCACAGCAACCGACAATGAATATCTTGCAGCAGTTTCAACATATTTTGACAAGCTTTCCAATTATACCATTTATATTTACGTAAACAATGCTTTAAAACACGTTCAAAGCGGAATTTCAAATGCCGGGTATTATACATTTGATTTGAATAAATTTGTTCCCCTATCAATTGGCGATATTTTTGAGGTTGTCTTTAAAGTAAGCGTTGACGGAGAAGCATATTTCCCGGTTTCAGAACCGGCGGTATTAAATAAAGTATTATTCTCAGCAAATACCTCATTTGTAAGCTATGATGGTGAAAATTGGACAGACCTGTTTAACCTGACTTGGAGATATTCAACTCATAACTATAACTCCTCGGTGGCTTGCATTAAGGCATTCACAGTATATGATGTTATCAATACGACAACTGAATTGAGCGTTGGTCTTACTGACTCATATAACATTAAGGCAAGCGTATTGAATCAGTACAATCGTCCGGTTACCGGAGGTACGGTCACATTCAACATTGACGGTAAAAATTGTGATGTTGATGTTGTAAACGGTAAGGCCATTATAAGTTTGCCTGCAGATTCTGAAGTCCATAACGTCACTGCCGAGTACAACAATGTGGGATATATTTCATCAGCGGATAATTTAACGTTCCCGTCTTCTTTAATGGCTACAAATATCTCACTAACTCTTTCAGGTGAGTATAATCCTTTAAGCATCACTGCGGTTGTATTGGATTCTAAGGGCTCTGTTGTTGAGATAGGCAATGTCACATTTACGGTTGACGGAATTCCATA
>NZ_JBGVFE010000103.1:0-24471 GCF_045120835.1 Methanobrevibacter sp. | reverse complement strand
CGGATTGCAGAAAAACTGGCTCAAAAATTGGGAGCCGATGCAATCGTTGACGGAAGCAGCGTCGGTCAGGTTGCCTCACAGACCCTATCCAATATTTTAGCTACCCGTTATGGTGTGGACATGCCGATACTGTCTCCTCTGATTGGCCTTGACAAGGAGGAAATCACTGAAATTGCCAAAAAAATCGGAACTTTTGAAATATCAAAAATCGATGACGGCGGATGCAGTGCGGTTCCAAGATATCCTGAAACCCGTGCCGATTTGGAAAGGGTAAAACAGGCATGTGAAGATATGAATCAGGATGCGGAAGTTCAAAAGGCATTTGAAAATATTAGAAAACTCGATTGAGTTTTCTGTTTATGGATTAGATAATAATTTTAATGAGTATACATATACTTATAAATAGAGGTTTTAGTATGGTAAAAATGGAAATTGAATTAACAGATGAACAATTTGAAAGGGTTGAAATTTTAAAATCACAAGGCGTTGATGTCGGTCAGGCAATTGATCTTCTTTTCGGACTTCAAAATGAGATTATCTCTCAGGTTGAAGAAAGACATGATGAAGAGAATCTATTGGAAAAAATATCCGATGCTGGTGTTGATGCAGAAATCAAACAACAATTGATGAAAAAGAATTTTCAGGAAGATAAAAGTCCTGATAGAGCAGTACAGGATACCAAACATAAAATAAAATGGTCTAAAATTTTCAAATTTTAAATTTCAACCTAATATTGATTATTGAACAGTGCAACATATGAATAAACCTTCTCAATGGAATTCGGTTTTAATGTTCATTTTCGCAATGATGGGCTGACCATTGGAATAGGCAATATATAGCGTTTCATCTATGTATTATATTAAATGGCAGCATCTTTTTTCATACAATATGTCATTGCAACAGTCGTTATGCGGATTCCATTTTTATAGGAGTTGGTCTTTCGATTATATTCACTAAAATCAACTCTTTGGGCAATGTAATTTCTTTTATAAATTTGTTCATGTTATAATAATGCGATTTGCAAAAATTTTTGAAAGTGCCCCATGATAACAATTATTAAATAGTATACAAATCAAAAATAATAAATGTCTAGTAAATAATTAATTTACTAATTCGAGGTTATAAAAATGAAAACTACAGTTAGTGTAATTAAAGCTGATATTGGAAGTGTGTCCGGACACTGTGTCGCACACCCAGAATTAATGGATATTTGTGATGAAGTCTTAAATGAAGCTTTAGAAGCAGGTATCTTAAAAGATTACTATATCTCCCGTTGTGGAGACGACATAGACTTAATCATGACCCACGACAAAGGTGAAGAAAACGAAGAAGTCCATAAAACCGCATACGATGCATTCATGAAAGCTACTGAAAGAGCACGTGAATTGAAATTGTACGGTGCAGGTCAGGACTTGTTATCCGATACCTTCTCCGGAAACATCAAAGGTATGGGTCCTGGTGTAGCAGAATTTGAATTTGAAGAAAGGCCATCTGACCCTGTGTTAGTGTTCTGCTGTGACAAAACCGAACCTGGTGCATTCAACTTGCCAGTATTCAGAATGTTTGCAGACCCATTCAACACTGCAGGTCTTGTAATCGACCCATCCCTACACGACGGATTCAAATTTGAAGTGTTTGATGTAATCGAACACAGAAAAGTTATCTTAAACTGTCCTGAAGAAATGTACGACTTGCTTGCATTAATCGGTTCCACCGGAAGATACGTAATCAAAAGAGTATGGAAGAAAAACGGTGAAATCGCAGCTGCAATAAGTACCGAAAGATTAAACCTAATGGCCGGTGAATACGTAGGTAAAGACGACCCTGTATGTATCGTAAGAGCACAATCAGGATTCCCTGCTAACGGTGAATGTGTAGATCCATTTGCATTCCCACACATGGTAAGCGGATGGATGAGAGGTTCCCACAACGGTCCAATGATGCCGGTATCCGAAGCAGAAGCAAACCCAATCAGATTCGACGGACCACCTAGAGTAGTCGGTTTAGGATTCCAAGTAGCTAACGGTGAATTGATTGGTCCTGTAGACTTATTCGATGACCCTGCATTTGACCCAACCCGTGAACAGGCTGCTAAAATCGCAACTTACATCAGAAGACACGGTCCATTCGAACCTCACAGATTGCCTGCTGAAGAAATGGAATACACTTCACTTCCTGGTGTAATGAAAAAATTAGAATCCAGATTTGAAGATATGGATTAGATTTTAAGAGATTTTTAATCTCTTCTTTTTTTTAATTTTTAAAAATATTTTCTCTTTTTGTTGACTAATATTATAATTTGTGGGCGGTAATTATCGTAAAACTGCTTGAGTTAATGGTTATTCTGCATCCGTCAACTTCAACATAATAGTTTTTACCTTCCTTTACAACAATGGAATTCTCCTTTTTAAGCTTGGAAATGCAGTAGCCTACCGGCTCTTCATCTATTCCCAAATTTCTCTGTATTCTACCAATTCCCATTTCAGTTGTATGGATTCTGTCAACATTTTCCAAAAGCACTTTCTTATGCATTTAAACGCCCCTTTTTTCATTCGGTTAATATTTATGTCATATCTAGACTTTATATATTCTTGTAAGAATTACTTGAACCTCACCGTTTTCTCACGGCTGATGTTCAACAAACATTATTAATTCAACATATCAAAATTTGAACAGCTGTCTGAAATTGTTTTTCGGATGTGAAAAATTATCAAATAGTTAATGTTAATACATAATATGAATATAAATTAAAATAGTATCTATGTTTTAAAACGGAGAAGTTGAAATCATTGTCATTAACGATAATCCAGTAATGGCAATATTATGGAATGGTGAAAAGATGCTTGCAAAAAAGATGATGAGAGATATATTAAAACATAAGACTCAATTCATATCCATCTTTTTAATGGCATTTTTAGGAGTTTTTCTTTTTTCAGGCATTACCAGCGAATATGTGGGTCTTCAGGATAATGTAGGGGATTTTTATCAAGACACTAACTTGGCTGATGGATGGGTCTATTCGCCTTATCTGAATGATATGTTTCTAGAGCAGGTACGACTTTTAGGCGCAACCACAGATATGGAAAGACAGCTGGTCGTTGATTCTACGGCGGACTTTAAAAATAACCCTCAAATAACGCTGCATTTTGTTGAAAACAATACAATATCCAAATTCTATCTGATGGAAGGAAAGCCCTTGGACATTAACGATGCAAATGGGGTCTGGCTGGATAAGAGATTCGCCGATGCCAGCGGACTAGAAGTTGGGGACACTATCAAATTTGAATGTGAAGGATATGAAATCAAAAAGGTAATCCGGGGATTAGGATATTCGCCTGAATATGTTTATCATTCATCTGTTTATTCGGTAGGTCAAAATCACACCAAATTCGGCTTTGCATACTTGTCTTATAAGGCATTTCCTGAAGATACTGTACCGTATAATGTATTAAATGTCAAATTTGATGGCAAAGCGGATATCTATGGTAAACTGTTGGATTATCGTTTGAACGGTTATTACAGTTCATTTGTTGAAAGGCAGGACCATCCAAGTGTGTATCAGTTTTCACAGGAAATCACCAAACACAAAATGATGGCTGACATTTTTCCTGTGGTATTTGTTATAATTTCTCTTCTGATTCTTTTAACAACAATGACAAGGGTCATAGCACAGCAAAGGACTCAAATTGGTACATTAAAAGCTAATGGATTTAAAAACATAACAATAACTCTCCATTATCTGGCATATGGTTTTTGGTTAGTTCTATCGGGTTCTGTTCTGGGTTTGATTTTGGGGCCAATGATGCTGCCTAGACTATTCTATCCGGCAATGATTAAATCATACACGATGGTTTCATGGAATCCGTCATGGAATATGAGTTTTGCATTTGTGGTGATACTTATGATTTTATTTGCTCTTTTAGTTTCTCTCCGTGTCACTTCAAGCATTTCAAATGAAAAACCTTCAGAAACTATAAAGCCCAAGGCTCCTAAGGTATCAACTTCAGGTTTCGTTGAAAGATTGGCGATTTGGAAACGCTTATCATTTAATGTCCGTTGGAATTATAGGGATATCAAAAGGAATAAGCTGAGAGGGGTGATGGCCATTATAGGAGTTATGGGTTGTACTGCTCTTTTAGTGGGTGCATTTGGTTTGTATGATGGATTGAATGATGTCAAAGATTGGGAATATGGTCAAATCAATCATTACGATTCAAAATTAATAATAGATGAAAATGCACAGGAATCCATAGTTGATGATGTGGCCGGCAAAGTAAACGGACATAAGATAATGGAAGGCCGCATTGAGATTGAATCGGGCGACATAAAAAAATCGGGATCAGTTCTGGTTTTTAATGGCACCGATTTAATAACGCCAACAGACGACAATCACAATAAGATAAAAATTAAAGATGATGAGCTTTCTATTTCACGAAAAATGGCCAATATGCTTGGAGTTGGCATTGGGGATACTGTCAAGTGGCATATTGTGGGTTCAAATAAATGGGTTGAGACAAAAATCGATAAAATCCATACTGACCCATTATCGCAAGGTCTTATCATGTCTCCGGATAAGCTGGAGGCAGAGGGTTTAAACTATACTCCGACAAGTGTTATAACCTCTGAATATGTGAATAAAACTTATGACGGTTTTAAAGTCACCAATTCGCTCGATGACATTGAAAATGCTTGGGATATGGTATCTGAAACCATGTGGCTAGTAATTTACACATTAACATTTTTTGCTTGTATTTTGGCAATCATTGTACTGTATAATTTGCAGCTGTTGTCTTTTACAGAAATCGAAAGGGAAATCGCAACGCTTAAGGTATTGGGATTCAAAAGCAAAGATTTAAGAAAACTGTTAATGACACAAAACCTGATGTTCACTGCTATTGGTTTTATACTGGGCATTCCTTTAGGTTTATATATTCTGACAATAATGTGGCAGTCTTCAGGAGATTCATTATACATAATGCCTTCACTGACCATTACAAATGTAATATTGTCTGCTGCAATAACATTTTCATTGTCAATACTTGTAAACTTAATGTTTTCAGGAAAAATCAAGAAAATAAATATGGTTGAATCTCTAAAAGGGGACGAATAGATTTAACATTATGCATCTCAGCATCGGATTTTTGCATCTCAGCAGCAATCATAACTAGTTATTTATATGCTCTTGACCTATTTAGTATTATGTCATTTTTAAAATTCATTCTTAAAAATCCATTCAGGAGAAAGACAAGTGCAGTTCTTGCAATCGTAGGTATTGCAATAGGCATTATAGTGATAGTTGCTCTTGGTGGAATTACAGACGGTTTAGTCAATACATTTGAAGATACTATTCATGCAGGAGGTGCCGATTTTCAGATTTCTGGAAAGGAAACCGGTGACTCTGCATATGGAACAAATACAATCGATGCATCATGGACGGACAAGATTGCAAAGGTTGAAGGCGTTGAATCAGCTTACCCGATATATGTGGTCTTGACTTCGGTCGGTGATGATTATATGAATACGCTGATCGGTATCGATCCTGAAGGAACTGCATTGGCGGACATTTCAATGAAAGATGGTAGAATTATGGAAGATGGTGAAAACGAGGCCATCCTTGGTGAAATATATGCCGATGACAATGACTATAAGGTGGGCGACACCATCACAGTCGATGGAGAGGACTTTGAAATCGTAGGAATATATGAATCAGGAGACTCCAACATGGCCGGCGGGGTGTTCACATCAATATCAAAGGTTGGCGAGCTGATGGATGATGAGGATTCAATATCAAACATCTATGTCAAGGTCGAAAAGGGCGTTGACGCTCAGGAGGTTGCGGACAGAATCGATGCAAAATACGGTGACGACATCACAACAATCACTTCAGTCATGGAAATGGAGCAGATGGCAGATATGCTTAACATGCTTGAGGCATCCACATGGGCAATTTCACTTCTGGCTATAGTGGTTGGGGGATTGGGAATCATCAACACGATGCTTATGTCAGTTTTTGAGAGGACCCGTGAAATTGGAGTTTTAAAGGCTGTGGGATGGTCAAACAAGAGGATTCTTGGAATGATTGTCGGTGAATCACTGGTCATTACCATTGTCTCAGCGATTATAGGTTCAGTTATCGGATTTGCCGCATGCACCCTTTTGGGTCCGCAAATTGGTATCGACCCATTGTTTACTCCTAAAATCTTCATCCAGGCATTTTCAATAGCAATTGTGGTTGGAATCATCGGAGGATTGTATCCCGCAATCAAGGCGGTCAAACTGCCTCCGACAGAAGCTTTGAGGTATGAATGAGGTGGTATGATGAATGCTGTAGAGATTAAAGATTTGTATAAAAGCTATGAGGGAGGTAAAATCAAGGCACTGAATGGTGTAAGCCTCACAATTGCCGATGGAGAATTCGTATCAATCATAGGGCCTTCAGGGTCTGGCAAATCAACATTGCTGAACATGCTCGGTGCACTAGACGTTCCGGATTCAGGTTCCATAATGGTTGCAGGTGAGGATTTGAAAAGCTCCAAAAGCTTGAACAAGTTCAGGGGTGAAAAGATTGGTTTCATTTTCCAGCTTCATAACCTGATTCCAAACATCTCAGTTAGGGAAAATGTTGAAATTCCGATGTTTACTCAGAAATTGTCTTCAAAAGAGATGCATGCAAAGGCATTGAAGCTTTTGGATGATGTCGGTCTTAAGGACAAGGCGGATATGCTGCCTTCAAAACTCTCAGGTGGTGAACGTCAGAGAGTTGCCATTGCACGTGCGCTTGCAAACAACCCATCAATAATATTGGCAGATGAACCCACAGGATCACTGGATTCCAAGACAAGTAGTAAAATCCTTAAGCAACTAATTGATTTGCACGAAGATAAGAATGTTACTTTGATAATTGTAACTCATGATATGGATGTGGCCAAACTTGCGGACAGGGTTATTGAAGTTTTGGATGGTGAGATAATCTCTGCCGGTGATGAATCATTAATCAACAGTAAAATTGATGTATAACTCTCAATTTTACCATTTCTTTTTTTAAAATCCTAAAACAAACTCTGAAAACGGTACTGAAAAGTACGCTTCAATCGGTGCTGCAATAAGCAGTAGGATTGTTGAAAAAATCATTAGGACTATACTTTGAATCAATGCTTTTTTTGATATTTCAAAGGCGTTTGAAACTCCCTCAACTTCACTGCTTATGCAGGCTTTAATGAACCTCCAGATAAACAGAAAGAGCAGCACTCCTGCCGCTGACTGGAGAACGGTTGCAGTAAGTTCAAATATTCCATGGGGGATTATATAAACAATATACTTAAGGCCTCCATTAGGTATCAAGTTATCGAACATCTGCCCAAACATTCCCAAATTAAGTCCATTATAGACTAAAGAAACAATTGCAAAGATTGCAAAGAATACTGAACCGAAATAGGTCACAATTCCTCCGAATTCATTATCAACAAAAAGTTCGGTTGCAGTAAGGGAGGTCATATCGCCTGTTGCATTTGAAGCGGAAAGATTTGCCACAACGGATTTCATTGCGCTTCCGGATAAAGCCCATCCTCCGATAAAAGAGACTATGAATATAATGGCCAGCCCTATTATCAATTTCTTGTTGTCCTTCAGGCTTTCGATAACTAAATTTTTAAATTTGATAAGTATGTTCATGGTTTGATTTCTTTTCGTGTTATAAGATAAAGTTATTCATCGAGTGTTTTTTGCCGAGTGGCAGATGACATGGGGGGGGTGTCTGAACATTTGTAGGTGATGTTTAATATTTTAAGTGTCAAATATTTTCTTTTTAAAATACATTTTTTTAATTAAAACGAATTTAAATCTGTTATTTTTAATAATTGAATAAAAATAAATCTTAAAAACCTTATAAATCGCTTTTAAACTCAGTAAATATCAATTTTGTATACTTTGTTTCCAATAGTATTGAATTATTGTTTACTTATTATCTATTTTAAAATGTTTTCGTGATTTGTGATTTATATTGTTATTCTGAAATTTGATATGTTGTTATGATTAGTGAATTTATTATTTTTCAGATAACTTTATATTCTCTGAAAATATAATAGTAATTAATTAAATTAAAGGGGTCTGAATATTATGGACAATATAATTGCAACAACAACATTGTATAAAAATTATCAGTTAGCTATCCCTAAAGCTGTACGTAATAAACTAACAGATTTAACTATTGATGATACAATCATTGATTGGTCTATTAATGAGAATAATGAAATTGTAATCAAACCAAGAAAAAAAGTAAGTCTGGATGACGTATTGGGAATTATTGAAGATGATGATCCGAGAGATGCTGTTGAACTAAAAAGGAGTTTATACAAATGAAAAAAATTTTATTGGACTCATCATTCATCATTGCAATATTTAGAAAAAATGATCCTCTACATCAAAGGGCAATAGAAAACAAAGAAGTTCTAGATAATGATTGTTATATCTCAAATGGGATAGTATCTGAAGTAATAACCATATTGGGCCAAAAAACAAAGGATATTTCATTAGTTAGACTAGCATATAACTATATGAAAGATAATTTCACAATCATCAATGAATCTGAGATTAACATGTACAATGATAATGTATTTGCAATCTTTGAAAAATATAATAAAAACAAATTCAAATTGGGATTTATAGATTGTTCAGAAGTTGTAATATATGAAAATTGTAACTTGGACTATGTTGTAAGTTTTGATGGGGAATTCAAACTATTTGATGAAATTAAATTACTGGACTTAAAATAAGAAAAAATTTAATTATTGCAGATTTGCATAAAATACCATAATCTTATAAATTTAAACTGATATGTCTTTTGTTTCAAATGGTAATAGATGAATTTTTTTTAAATTTTATTCATTTTTTTAATTTAATTTGCCGTAAAAATACTCATAGTTCTTGTATAAACAATATTATTATTTCCACTTTAACACCAAAATATTATTCATAATCCTTATATGAATTGATATTAAATATTATGTTGTAAGAGCTAAAAGTAGTAAATATTTTGTATAGTATACGGGCAAAATAAAATTCATATTATTTTGGGTTTATTTTAGTTTTTAATCATTAATATTAAGTTTATATCTAATTAACTTTATATAAATTATTTAATAATATTATTGAGTGTAATGTATTGATATTTTCAAAAAATAATTATTTTTTTAAGGAATTTATTTGGCCTTTTTTAGTAGGTATTTATATTTTGTATGGTTTTTTTAGTATATTGACTTTAAAATTCTTTGAAAAATTATTAGGAAAACCATTCATTAACTATTTCATATTCTATGTTTCCAAAAGAATTTGGATTATAGATTACTTTTAGCTTTTCAGGTTTTTCATAATTTTATTGGGTTTTGTTTTTTTTTGATTTTGTATTGGCAAATTGAGTATAAGTCTTGTTTTATGTAAATCTGTTTGATATCTGTTTTATTTTCATGTTTGAAGCAATATTTGTGTGGGTTTGTAGAATTGTCTTCATTTATAAGCAAAATTACTTAAATATGGGTGTATGATCTATTATTTGGTTATGAGTTTGTATATTGTCAAGTGTATTCGACAATTATATTAACTTTAATTATACTGTCGATTGTATTCTACAATTGTATGGAAATTATTATTTTTGTAGAATGTAGTCGACAAAATTTATATATTTTAAAATACAAAAATTCAATATAATTATTGTGCGGTGAAAAATGATTAAAAGGGAATTATACTTAAACCAAATCGAAAGACTGATGGATAAGGAACCTATCAAAATCATAACTGGCGTTAGAAGAAGTGGGAAAACATACCTCCTAAAAAGCATTCGAGAAGAGTTGAAAACCCGTGGAATAAAAGAAGAAAACATATTCCTGATTTCATTCGAGTCCATGAAATACAACAAGATAGAAAACTTCAAACAGCTCGATGAATGCATACTGAACCTGACTGAAAACACAAAAGACAAAGTCTACCTATTATTTGATGAAATACAAAACGTCAAAAACTGGGAAAAAAGCATAAACGCATGCAGAGTCGACCTTGACTGCGACATCTACATCACAGGATCCAACTCAGAACTATTATCCGGTGAAATGGCAACACTAATATCAGGCAGATACTACCAAATAAACATCTACCCATTCTCATTTGCCGAATTCATAAAATACAAAAAAGAAATAGAAAAAACAGACACAAGTGACTTGGAGGAACTGTTCAAAGAGTATGTGGAATATGGTGGAATGCCCCCAATACAGCAGGTTGCAGCACAAGACAAATATTCCTATTTAAGCGACATATACAACACAATACTTCTAAAAGACATCGTAACAAGACACAACATAAGAAACACTGACATGCTAAACCGCATACTCGACTATGTAATAATGAACCTTGGAAAAAACTTCTCAGCCGGAAACATCGCCAAATACATGAAACATGAAAGAAGAAAAATATCAAAGGACACAATACTCGACTATCTACTATACTCCAAAAATGCCTGCTTCATACACCAGGTACCAAGAGAGGACATAAAAGGAAAAAAAGTGCTTAAGCACAACGAAAAACATTTCCTAGTCGATCATGGATTCTACCAGGCAAAATACGGAGAAATAGAAAACATGGGCTCAATCCTTGAAAACATAGTCTACATAGAACTTCTCAGAAGAGGATATGATGTAAAAATAGGATTGATAAACGAAAAAGAAATTGATTTCGTCTGCACTAGAGAAAAAGAAAAAATCTACATTCAGGTAACATACCAACTGGAAAACGATAACACAATAGAAAGGGAATTTTCAGGACTTGCAAAAATCAATGATAATTTTGACAAATACGTTTTAAGCATGGATAAAATGGACTTCTCCGGCAGCGGACTGAAACACAGAAACATCATAGACTTTCTAACATCAGATTATATATAATTATGTTTAAAAGAGTTTTTTAACTAAATGGCTCTTTAAACACCATTGTATTGTGCGATACGCTATGTTTCCAATAAGAAAAGAAGCAGACAATGTCAACTTGTGTAAATATTGCACAAATTCAAAAATAGTTAGATGATTTCGTGAATCATCCTTAAAGCATCCAATAATCCGTGACTGTATTCAATGCAACCGAATGCAGTCCTCATGTCCTCTTTTTCAAGATAATATTTTGAATCATTCCAGTAATCAACTGCCCTGTCATAGACTTCTTTTTCCTTTCCAACAAACTCTATGTGGGATACCTGATTTAAGTTTCTCTCCAATTTTGCAATGTCTTTTGCTATCTTTTGCGGACTTTCCAATTCGGTCATTTTAACTGCCTCCAAACATACATGATTCTTTGAGCAACTGTAAAGTAGGATAAAATCACTAAAATGTAGATCACATAGGTAAAGTAGATATCTCCTGCGAAATGCCCTATTAATGCTCCAATCATTAGAATAATCATTCTAACTGCTCTTTCAGCAATTCCTATGTTGCATTCTGCTCCTTGAGATTCTGCCCGTGAACGAACATAACTGACAGTAATTGCAGAATGGATTGCCAAAATCCCGACAAACCAGTCGCAGTATCCTCCGAATATTATTCCAATGTAGATAATGGCGTCTGCAAACCGGTCCATTGTTGAATCAAGAAAGGCTCCAAATTTGGATGATCTGCCATGATATCTTGCAACAGCACCGTCAACAACATCCAGAAGTCCGGAAAACAGTATTGCGGCACATCCCAAAATAAGTAAGTGGTTTGCAAATCCATATGCTGCAATAACTGCAACAAATGGAGAGATAACCGTAACAATATTCGGGTTAATATTCAAATTTCTAGCAATCGGATTCAATATTCTTGTTAAAAGGGGTCTTAGACTTTGAAGCATAATTATATATAACGATTTTATCTAATATAAAGTTATAATGAAAGTTCTAAAAACAAGTATTGATGATATTGATGAAGAAATAATCCATGAAGCTATAAAGGTATTGGCAGATGGAGGAGTTATTTTATATCCTACCGATACTGTTTATGGATTGGGGGCCAATATTTTTGATAATGGGGCGGTTAGAAAGGTTTTTGATATAAAAAAAAGAAGTTTTCTCAAACCCTTGTCAATACTTGTCAGTGACATTGAATCCATCTCCCTTGTTGCTAAAATGTCTTTGTCACAAAAAGAGACCATTAAAGGTTATCTTCCGGGCCCTTATACATTTATTCTGAAAAAAAGAAAGGTCGTTCCAAGATATGTGACCGGCGGCTTGAAGAATGTTGGAGTCAGGGTTCCTGACAGTGAGATTGCATGTCGCTTGGCCGGCATTTTTCCGATAACCACTACCAGCGCCAATTTATCGGATGATGAGGTTTTGTCAAATCCCTATGAAATTTTAGAACAGCTGGACAGTGAAGTCGATTTAGTAATTGACGTTGGAAATCTAAATTCGTCAGCTCCATCTTCCATAATTGATTTGACCGGTTTTGGGCCAAAAATCATAAGGAAATAATTGAAAATTTTTATATCATATAAAAATCAATAATGTATTATGAAAGTATTGGCTAATTTTGAAGATAATAATAAACTTCCATCTGATTCTTCACTTGATGATTTGCTTGAAGGCGGTTTTGAAAAAGGATGCGTAACTCAGATATTCGGCGCTCCAAGCTCAGGTAAGAGTAATGTCACATTGACATTGGCTGTCAATGTTGCAAAAACAGGAAAGAAGGCAATCTATATTGATAGTGAAGGAGGAATATCAATTGACAGAATCAAACAGATTTCAGGACCTTATTTTTCAGATGTTGCCAATAACATCATGGTTTTTGAACCGACCGATTTTATACAGCAGGGCGAGAATTTAAGATCAATCGACGTTTGGCTTAGAAAACATTATGATGAAGTGGATTTAATCGTTCTTGATTCTGCAGTTGCGCTTTACCGTGTCGATGATATGAAGTCATATAAATTAAGCAAAGAGTTAAGAAAGCAAATTCAGCTTTTATCCAACCTTGCACGTAAATATGACATTGCAGTGATTATTACCAATCAGATTTATAACCGCTTCGATGATGAGGGCAACAATGAAGTCAAAGCAGTTGGCGGCGATATTATAGCCTACATCAGTAAGGTCATAGTTAAATTGGAACGTGGCGAAGAGATTAATCAGAGAATTGCCACCTTAATGCGCCATAGAAGTATTCCGGAAGGCAGACAAGTTACTTTTTCAATAACCTCTAACGGCATTGAGTAGGTTAATTTTATTAATAATTAAAAATATATATTTATTTTGGAATTGTTTGAGTGATAATATGAGGGAAAAGGATTTCGATATTAAAAACCCGAAAATGAAATTTCAAAAAACCGAAAGGGTACCTCCGGAAGGATATGAGTGTGCTAACGACTTTTTTGAAGATATGTATATGGATAAGGACATGATTTGGATGGGTCAAAACACCAACCATTTGCATGATGACACAATAGCCGATGCAATGATTGACGCTATTCGTGAAAAGACTTTTTGTAGATATCCTGCCCCTGAAGGTTTCAGTGAACTTAAACAATTGATTTTAGACGATTTGGGCTTTGAAGGCCTTGAAGTATTGTTGACTTCAGGCGCAACAGAATCCCTATACCTCTGTATGCAGGCTCTTCTGGAACCGGAAGACAATGTGATTCTATCAGATCCGGGATACTTCATCATTGGAGACTTTGCAAGCCGTTTCGCTGGAGAAGTAAGGTATGTTCCAATTTATTTTGATGAAAACGACTATAAGCTAACTCCGGATTTGTTGAGAGAAAACATGGATGAGAATACCCGCATGGTAATACTGATTGATCCATTGAATCCGTTAGGTTCCTCATACACTGAAGAGGAATTAAAGGAATTCGCCAAAATCGCAAAAGAAAATGACTTATATTTATTGCATGATGTTACATACAAGGATTTTGCAAGGGAGCATTTCCTTGTTGAAAATTTTGCTCCTGGCCAAACATTAACAATTTACAGCTTTTCAAAAATATTTGGAATGGCAGGATTAAGGATTGGTGGAGTGATATCCTCAAAACCAATTGTTGATGCCATTAAAAATGCTGTTGTTAACGATTTGGGGGTCAATATCATTTCACAGTACGGTGCAATTGCGGGCCTCAAATCAAAACCTGCATGGTTTGAAGACATGAGACAAACCTGCTTTGAAAACCAGAGATTAATCAATGAAATGATTGAGCCGATTGATGGAGTGTTCCTGCCGGTTTACCCATCTGATGCGAACATGATGGTGATTGACTTGTCCGGTGCGGGAATCAATCCGAAAGATATGTCAAACTACTTGATTGAGAAAAAATTATTTACAAGAGAAGGGGAATATACGTCTGAAGACTTTGGAGACAGATACCTTCGTATCAGTTTTTCCATTCCTACAGAGGAAATTAAAGTGTTCTGTGAAGAGTTCCCTAAGGCTGTTGAAGCTTTAAGAAAATGATTGATGCTTCTTTTGAGGGGTTTAGATATCATAAACCTCTTCCTAATTTTTATAGAATTGAAAATCCTCAAAATCCGAAAAATGAAATTTCAGAGGATTTGTTGAATGGATTGGCTGATTTGGCTTTAAAATACGATTTTGTTGGAATAAGCTATTCGGTATTGTCCGATGATTTCAAAAAAGAATTAAATAGTGATATTGATAATGTAATTATTTTCAAGTTTTTAATGGGTGAAGACTTAATAAAAATGGAACCCTCTAAAAAGAAAGGAAAATTAATGGATGAGGAATTTCAGGATTATGGAGTTCATGTTTATGAATTTGCCGATTTCTTAAGGCAACATGGATTTCAGGCCGATTTAATTCATCCTTTGGATGATAATTTAAGCCTTAGATCAATTGCAATGCAATCTAACGACTGTGCAATCACCCGAAGTAACATGTGTCTTTTCAAAGAGGGGATTCATGTCGGATTTTTCATGATTCATACATCAATTGAAAATTTGCCGTTTAAAAAGGAAAACGACATGTCATGGGTTCGTGATTTCTGTTCAACATGCGGAGTATGCATTGCACGATGTCCGGAAAATGCATTTGATGAAGATGAAAAACTCCTAAGGAAAGTTTGCACAGCTCACAGGGAAGGTTGCAACGAATGCATTTTAAAATGTCCCTTTTATAAGGGCTATGATAAGGTTAAAAAAAGATATGAAAGAATGGTGAAAAAATGAGTGATAAAATAGCTTTGGTATCCTGTAGCGGATTGAGTCCGCTTGGCTTGGTTGTTCGTGCGGCTAGTGTAGAACTGGCACTTGAAAATGATAATATTGTTGCGGCATGCATTACAGAGTACTCTGCTCAGCCAAATAACTGCTCACCTATCCTGGATGATGCAAGGATAGTCACAATAACCGGCTGTGGAGATGATTGCGCATCGGTAATTTTAAATGAGAAGGATGTCGAATCAACTAAAAATATCTCTGCCGATGCAGTCGTTAAAGCCTATGATTTAAACCCTTTGGATGCTGTAAGATTGGACGAAGATGGTGAGAAAGCAGTCGAAATATTAAAAAAATATATTTTAAACGAACTTGAAGGAGTATAAGTTCGTTTTTAAATAATTTTTCTAATCAATACTGAAGTGTTGTTTGTTTTTCCTGTTGGCAATACCATAACTTCTTTGTGAAATCCTCTTGTGTCTTTTTCAAGAACAGGGGAGTATAATATTGCCCTCATTCCAGTATATGTTCTATATATTAGCGGTGTGTCCTCATCAATAAATTCCCAGATGTTTGAAAATACCCTTTCTTTTGGCTCAGCAAGTGCTGCCACCATCAGGATGTCATATTCCAAATCCGCTATTGAATTTTCATCACCGGTCACGATTTCGATATCATTTTCGAGACCTAACCTTTTTAAAACTTTTCTAGATAACTCCGCAACATTTTCTTGCTGTTCTATTCCAATACATTTGCATCCATAGACCTTATTGAACATTATCAATGTTAATGGCAGAGGGCCACTTCCTAAAAAGACGAAAGTTTTGTTTTCATTAAATTTAACAAGTTGGCTTTCATTATTTATCAATCCGATGTATCTCTCGTAGAAATGAAATGAATCGAGAGTTTCGTTGGGATTGTCGGATTCCAAAATTTTTTTAGCATTTTCGGTTTCAAGTCTTGCACCGATGTATACGTAGAATTTGCGAATCAATTTCAGTGCCCTATTCATTTTCTCATCATCTAGAATGTGTTTTGCAGAGTCAAAATCAATCTCCTTGTCGTGTGCTATGATTTCAACTTCATCCAGTATGTCTATTATCTCATTGATGTCTACATTATCCAAAGCAGAGTCACCGTATTTGTCTAAGTCCCCATAACTAGAAAGTTTGTTTGCTATCTCTTCAAGTTTTCCCCAATATTTATAACAACTCATGTTTATCACTTTTAAGTTAAATTTGATTAACAGTATATTTTTAAAACTATATTAATCTTTTTAATTATGGAAAAAAGTATTACAAAATTGTAAAAATCAGTATGAAAAGTAATAATTTAAATAATGGGGTGATGGAAAATGGTGGGAGAATATCTAATCGGATAAGTAATAATACTCTCCTTTTTCCTTTTGCTCACGGTCTTTGTAGCTGTCGAGTTTGTTAACTCTTGGCCTTTTTGTTTCCTTATCTCTTCTGAATGTAATGTTTAGATTACCTAAAAATTCATTCATTGCATTTCGAAGGTCGGTCGGTTTTGATGCGTGACCATTAAGGCCGGGTGTGCCGTTAAATACCATTGCCCTGTCGGAGATGTAATCAATAAAGACGATATCGTGGTCTACAATAAGTGATGCGGCATTCTGACTTTCAACCATTTTTCGGATAACTCTTGCAGCGATTAATCTTTGTTCAACATCTAAAAATGCTGTGGGTTCGTCAAAAAGATATATTTCGGCATCTTTTGCAAGTGTTGCGGCAATGGCCAATCTTTGAAGTTCTCCACCACTCAGTCCCTTGACCGGCTTGTCCAGCATTTCATCTAAACTCAGCGGTTTCATGATTTCACTTTCAAAGATTTTGGATCCGAAGCTAGGGGCATTCATGAATAAGAAGTCACTTACGCTGCCTTCGAAGTTGGAAACGATATATTGCGGCTTATAGGCGATTGTCACTTCCTCATCGACCTCTCCGCTTGTCGGCTCTTCAACTC
The DNA here is from genome assembly GCF_045120835.1 of Methanobrevibacter sp. Taxonomy (GTDB): domain Archaea; phylum Methanobacteriota; class Methanobacteria; order Methanobacteriales; family Methanobacteriaceae; genus Methanocatella. Next base: position 7,307 of record NZ_JBGVFE010000103.1, on the reverse strand, counting down.
CTGCAAGCATTTTGGCAAAGGTTGTTTTACCGATACCGTTTGACCCAAATGCAGTTACGATTTCATCATAAAATATTTCTCCGGCATCGGCAGTCAGGCTGAATCCGTCATATTCCTTTGATAAATCAGTATAAGAAGCAAGTGCATCCCCTTCATCTTCAGGAGTCGGTGGCCTTATTGTAAATTCAATAGGATTTCTTCTGATTCTTACATTTTCCTCAGCCAAAAATCCGTTGATGTATGCATTGATACCTAAACGAACTCCTTTTCTTCCTGACACTACACCGTATCCTCCCGGAGAACCGTATAAAATGTGGATGTTGTCGGACAGTGCATCCAGAGTAGCAAGATCGTGTTCGATTACAAGCACGCTTTTGCCTTCGTCGGCAAGGGACCGGATAACTCTTACGGCATTCAATCTTTGGGACACGTCAAGCCAGGAGGTAGGTTCGTCAAAGTAATAGAAGTCTCCTTCCCTCAGGACAGTTGCGGCGATTGCAACTCTCTGAAGTTCTCCACCACTCAAATTCTCCATTTTCCTGTCCAAAACGTTTTCCAGTTGCAGTTCCTCGGTCACATAATCCAATTTGTCACGTTCATTAACGTTGGTAAGCAGATCACGAACCTTTCCCTTTACAACTTTTGGAAGCTTGTCAACCATTTGCGGCTTTAGGATGGTTTTGATATTTCCGTCTGATAAATCCTGGAAGTATTTTTGAAGGGATGATCCCTTATAGTAATCAATCACTGCATCCCAGTTTTCGGGCTTGGTTTCATAGTCTCCAAAGTTCGGAATCAGGCTTCCGGATAGAATGTTCATGATTGTGGACTTACCAATACTGTTAGGACCCAATAGTCCCAAAACGGTGCCGGCTTCCAGGTTTGGAAGGCCGAACAATTCAAATTGGTTTTGTCCAAATCTATGAATGGGATCGCCTGCAGCTTCGGGCAAATTAATAATCGTAATGGCATCAAACGGGCATCGGTTTGTACAGATGCCGCATCCTTCACATAACTCTTCAGATATCAGCGGTTTTTTTGAATCTTCGTCAATTACTATGGTGTCTTCATCCATTCTGACGCCGGGACAGTAATGTATACAAAGATAATCACATTTTTTAGGCTGACATCTGTCTTTATCTAAAATTGAAATACGACTCATTATAATCACATAAAAATAATAATCATTAATATCTATATCGCTTCTATTTAATTAAAGTATTGTAAAAATTATTTCTGGCAGGAATATTATTTTACAATAGTATTTAAATAATGACTTGAAATAATATTAAATATAAAATTCATTTTGAATTTGGTGATTGAATGAAATTTAATAAAATCTTAACTTTGCTTTTGGCATTTGTGATAATAATGTCTGCATGTGGAATGGCATTTGCTGATTCAAATGGAACCAGTTCTGATACTTCAGATTCTTCTGCTGATACTTCAGATTCTTCTGAAAGTTCTGATTCTTCAGATTCCTCAGATTCTTCTGAATCATCAACTAGTTCAAGTTCTTCTTCAAGTTCTAGTTCCAGTTCTGGGTATAGTCAGGGTTCAAGTTCCTATTCTCAACCTCAGCAAACCTATAGTTCTGGGGACACTTCAGACGATTCAACCACAGATGCAGTAAATGCAACTGTAACAAACTCAACCAATAACGTTACAAACACTACTAATAATACTAATGTCTCCGCTCCTGAAACAAACGGTTTTGGAGTTAACGCATTAGTCATAGTGTTGAGTATAGCTGCGGTAATAGTCGCTATAGCTATTGTTTTGGTTTACTTTAAATTATAATATTGAAAGCTGAAGGCTTTTTAATATTATTTTTTTATTTTTTTTAATTATTTAATCGTGATAAGATGAAACAGGTAATGATTGTAAGGACAGATTTGAAGATGCGCAAAGGAAAAATTGCAGCACAGTGTTGTCATGGTGCAATTGGAGCCTATAAGAAATCACCTGCAGATAAAATCAGAAAATGGGAAAATGAGGCATATGCCAAGGTGGTTTTGAAGGTTCAGACTCTGGAGGAGTTGACAGAACTTAAGAAGATTGCCGATAAGAAGGGCATTGCCAATTATCTTGTAGTTGATGCCGGAAGAACCCAGATACCTACATCAAGCGTTACGGTTTTGGCTCTCGGTCCTGATGAAGATGAAATTCTTGATGAAGTGACTGGGGATTTAAAACTTTTATAGTATAACTATCAATTTAATCAAAGCTACTTTTAATTAAACATGGTTGAAATTATGGGTATAAAACAGGTTGTAAAAATTGGGGGAAGTCTGTTTCCAGATTATGCGATAGATTTGGCAAACAAACTGGAAAACACAGATTCTTGCATTGTTTTGGGCGGAGGAGAGTTTGCAAATCTTATTCGCCGATATGATGATCAGAAGAATTTTTCCAAGCAAACAAGCCATTGGACAGCTATAGATTGCATGGACATAATAGCAAAACTCGTCTGCGATAAGGTGGACTCTGCAAGATTGGCATATTCAATAGATGAAGTGAATTTAGTATCCGATGATGGTTTCACTCCAATTTTTGTCGTTTCTGATTTTTTAACCAAAGAGAATCCTTTTGAATGCAGCTGGGAGGTCACTTCAGATTCAATTGCAGCATACATTTCACACATCCTAAATGCAAAGCTTTTAATAGTAACAGATGTAAATGGTATATATACCCAAGAACCGAAAGAGCCAGGTTCAACATTCATAAGTAAAATTGATGCAAAAACCTTACTGACTTTTCAAGAGTCATCGATTGATGTAATGTTGCCGTCTCTTTTATTAGAGTTTGGGACTGATTGTTATGTTGTGAATGGGAAGTTCCCAGAAAGGGTTATGTCTTTAATAGACGATAATATAAATGATTATAACTTCGATTACACACAAATAACAGGTGATTAGAATGGAAAAAGTCGAATGTATAAGTTGTAAACAAGAAATTCCATTGGTCGGCACATTCGTTGAATTCGAATGTCCGGAATGTGGAGCAAAAATTGCAAGATGTGAAAAATGCCGTACTTTCGGTCACGGCTACAAATGTGAATGTGGTTTCGAAGGACCATAGATATAAAATGGAGGAATTAGAATGGGTGAAGTATTAACTACTATGAAAATCATGCCGGACAGTCCTGAAGAAGATTTAGAAGCTATCAAAGCAACTATCGAAAGTTCAATGCCTGAAGGTGCTAAAATCCACGAAATTGCTGAAGAACCAATTGCTTTTGGTTTAGTGGCTATTATATTAAGCTTCATCACCGATGACGGTGAAGGTGGATCTGAACCTGTTGAAGAAATGGTTTCAGGTATTGCTGGTGTGGCCAGTATTGAAATTACTGGCGTTGGAAGATTAATGTAAATCTGTGATTTTAAATCACTTTTCCTCTTTTTATTTTTTTTAAGTCATATTCTGCATTGATGTGCAGATTTCTCGACATATTTTTAACTTTTGACTAAATTTTATATAGTTTTTTTAATAAACTAAATATAACAAATTAAGGAGAAGATAACTTGAAAATTTATAAGATAAGTATAATTTTTTTAGTGCTTATGATTTTCTCTGTGGGGTTTGTTTGCGCTGAAGATGTAAATCAGACAGATTCAGATTTGGGAGTAACTGATGAGGATGTTATTTCTGATGCTGGAGCTAAAACTTATGCTGATTTAAATAATGATATTGATACTTCTAAGTTAGAAACAAACCTTGCAGCGAATTACACTTACAATGCTGGCACTGATACAATAAAAAGAATTAACATTTCCGGAGATAGTTCGTTCCCGTCTTATACAATTAACGGTAATAATCACACTATTGATGGAAATAATAAGGCTGGAGTTTTTAAATTTTTCAATTTAAATGTAACAATCAATGATTTGGTAATTAAGAATTGTGGCGAATCTTCAATAATTCTAGTGAATTCCATATTGACAACCAATAATGTAATTTTTGAAAATAACTCTGACCCGTATGGGGGTGCAGCAGTTTATGTCTATCAAAGTACTTTTAATGCTAATAATAACCAATTTAAAGATAATAAGGCGACTTTAGGGTCTGCAATATACTTGGATGATGGAGTATTGAACCTGAATAAGGGAGTATTTTTCAATAGACAGACAATCAACTGGTCTTTAATTTATGGAAGTTCATCCATAATCAATGTTTTCAATACCGTGTTTGCTAACATGACCTCCAAATATGCAACTGCTGCGTACGGTTTGGATTCCAGGATATATGTGTACAATTCCAAATTCGTTAATTTATCTGCAAATGCAACCGGAGGGGCGATTGCTGCTAAAAACCCGTCAAATTTCATTATTCAGAATTGTGAATTTGAAAATGTAAAATCCACTAAAAATGGTGGGGCGCTTTTCATTGATGTTAATGCAGGCAGTGGCGCTTATTTAAAAGGAACCACCATAATCAATGCAACCAAATTTACAAACTGTTCATCTGAATTTGGTGGAGCGATATTGCAGCTTGGAGGATATCTGAATGTTATCTACTCTGAGTTCATGGGCAATCATGCAGACTTTAACGGTGGAGCGATATACGCATCAAATGCAACCGTTTATGCTTTTAGAGTTGATTTCCATAATAATTATGGAAAATATGCTGATGAAGCCATATCTCGCGGAGGAGCATTATTTTTAGATTACAGTACTGATATTGAAATTGTTTTATGTAATTTCAAAGACAACAAGGCATTTGAAGGAGGTTCCATTTATTTGTTTGACACCACTTTCAAAGTCCTCAACGCCACATCCATAAATAATGGGGAATTCATACATTCATATTTCCCTGGAAAAGGGTCATATTTCCAAGACTGTGATCTGGGCAACGGTTCAAAAAAGGATACCTTTATTTTAGAGGATGAATACATGCCGTATGTTGTGAATTTCACAGGTAAAAAATTCACTTTAAATCCGATTAATGTTACCGGAAGCGTCAGTGATTCATACTTTGATTTGCGTAAATTCAATGTCGTGACTCCTGTTAAAAATCAGGGCCAAATGGGTTCATGTTGGGCATTCGGTACAACAGGTGCACTTGAATCAGCATTTTTAAAGGCTACAGGTATTGCACTGGACATTTCTGAAAACAATATTCAAAATTCTGGATTAAGATATTCATATTATGGTAGAAACTCTTTAACCGAAGGGGGATATATCTACAGTGGTTTGGCTTATATTTTAAGCTGGCTGGGTGTTGTCAATACGGTGGATGACACTTACGACGAGCTTGGAAAGATATCCTTAGTGCTATTCACTCCGGAAAGCTATCATTTCACTGATGCTGTCATACTCGATCCGGCAAATGTCACTGAGATAAAAGAAGCATTGATCAAATATGGGGCATTGACTGCCTTCGTCAATGGTGCAAACCCAAAAACCTCATATTATAATCCAAATACCTATGCGGAATACTGTAACAATGGGAGTGCAGGAAATCATTTCATCACAATAGTCGGATGGAATGATACATTCTCCAAGGATAATTTCAATATAACTCCTCCAGCTGATGGCGCATGGATTTGCAAAAACAGTTGGGGAACCGAATGGGGTAATGGAGGATATTTCTATCTTTCATATTATGATGCTCCACTCAGATCCAATTACGCTATAGGTTATGTTATAAACAATACGGAGTCATATAATAATCTTTACCAATATGACATTCCGGGATTAAGGGGATACATGTCTTATGATGGCGTCAGCAGTCTTTCATACGTCAATACTTATGAGGCCCTTGGAAATGACTTGATTGCGGCTGTTGGAACTTACTTTGATAATGCTAACGTGCCATACACCATTAAGGTTAATGTTAACGGCAATCTGATTTACTCTCAAAAAGGAAAATCTTCATATGGAGGTTACCAAACAATTAAATTGGATAAGTATGTCTCAATTTCACAAAAGGACAATTTTTCAATTGAAATTGAAGTGGGTACCAATCTGGTTCCTTTCTGTGGAGATACAAGATTATTCTTCGTTAAGGGAAATTCCGTTGTATATACCGCTAAGGGGTCTGAAGATTTATCTTCAAAAATAGGGACTGCATGTATTAAGGTATACACTTTCTCTAATCCAAACAATATAAGTGGTGTGAAAAAATATTTCAACAATGTCACTCCTTTAGAAATCAGCAGTGGTGTTGAAGGGGCTCTAATGATCATTTCCAAAGAGGGCAAAAGCATAGCCAATGCCACTGTTCAGGGCGGAAAAGCGAAATTCGATACTCTGTTAGCCATCGGAAATTATACCATTACTACAGTATATAACGATACTGAATATGTAAGTGCTTTTGAAGTGTTGACTACAATAATCATATTGGATGAAGAGACAAGAACATTAAATGCTCAAAAACCGGTCATGGCATACTTATACGGCAATGATGAAATTTTAGCCAATGCTAATATCACTGTATATCTTGACAACAACAAATATGATTTGAAAACCGATGCTAATGGTATTTTATCAATTGGAACCTCTAATCTGGCAATTGGTAAACATGAGCTAATCATTCTCAATACCGTTACCGGTGAGGAATCATTCTCAATCATTAATATCGTTTCAAGATTCGGCAGTGTCGGCAACATTGCAATGGATTACTTTGACGGAACCGCATTTAAGGTGCAGGTTTACGATGATTATGCTAATCCTGCAGGGTCTGGTGAAAAGGTAGTCATAATTATTAAAAAGAAAAGCTATGTTGCATATACCGATGCCAACGGTTATGTTTCATTTGTGATTCCTAAGGAAGTTACTCCTGGATCTTATAAGTTAAAGGCCACTTATAATGGAGATGGCATTTCAAAAAATGTTAAAGTAAAACAGGTATTGAAATCTAAAAAGACTGTCAAAGCTAAAAAATCCGCTAAAAAATTAGTTTTAAAAGCAACATTAAAGACCAGCAAGAAAAAAGCCATTAAAAACAAAAAAATTACATTCAAACTCAATGGTAAAAAATATGCTGCTAAAACCAATAAAAAAGGAATAGCAAAAGTTACCGTTAAAAAATCAGCTCTTAAAAAGCTTAAAGCGGGTAAAAAATACGCAGTTAAGATTTCATATCTTAAAGACACTATCAAATCAATTGTAAAAGTTAAAAAATAAAGGGAAAATCTTATTTTCTCTTTTTCTTATTTTTTTTGGTTAGTCAAAATATTTATATACTAGTTTATACTACATGTTATATAACACATGTTAAGTCATAGTACAGTTATTTTTTAGGCAAACCTAAAAATTTCCGAAACATTTATATACTATGATGACCTACTTTTATACAAGTGAGAT
>NZ_JBGVFE010000102.1:0-12949 GCF_045120835.1 Methanobrevibacter sp. | reverse complement strand
TTGGATGATGTTCCATAAGCTTCAAGGGAAAATATCAGATGTGTTTTTTCTAGTATGTCTAAAATGTTTTTTACATTGGCTTGGGAAGTTTTAAGATATTTTGCTAAATTGTTTTGTGAGAGGTCTCCTGCATTTTGCAGTGCCAGATATCTCAGTATCCTGTTTGAATTTGTCTGGTTTTCAAAAGTGAAGTTTTTAATGGCAACCATGTCGGTATTTACAACTTTTTCAACCATATCCACAATATTGGCTGTGAGTTTCCTGAAATCGATTTTACGTGCAAGTATTGGAAATCCCCCATATCTTAAATATTCATCCCAATCATTAGACCTGTATTCGATATTATTGATTAAATCCCTATTGACTTCGTTTTCATATTTTATGGCTTCTTCACTATTACCGTTTAAAATCAGGTCAACCAATGAATTTCCAAGATTGATGTTAGAATAGTTATATTTTAATTTCACATGTTCGTTATAATTTAGGGGAGTTATAACTCTTTTAAACATTCTTCTTGCTGCATCTGCATTGTATTCCAGATTCAGTGCTGATGAACCTGTGAATACCATAAAGATTTTTTCTGATCGATCATATATGATTTTACCTGACATTGCCCAGTTTTTATCGTATTGTGATTCATCTATTAAAAGGAAAATTTCTCTATCCAATAATCTTAAGTTGGTATTGAATTGATTGTTTAGATAGATGTCAACGATTTCCCGTATATTGCAGTCAACAAGATTGTTTAAATCATCACATGACAAGTAAATTATCTGTTCTGGCAATATGTGTTTGTCGTTTAACAGATAGTGATATGCCTGATAAAGCAGGGTTGTCTTTCCAACACCCCTAATTCCTGGCAGTACAATAAATCTATTTAACTCCTCTCCATCAATAAAATTATCTATACTTTCCCTGATTTCATTAAATTCGAATCTACAGTTTAATTTCCTATCATTATTGATTAACTTATCCCTTAAGACATGCGGCATGTTAGAAATATTTTCATTTAGGAAATTAAGAATTAATTGTGTTTTGTCATCCATAATCAAATAACTCCTTTCAGAACATATTAGTTAATAAAATATTTGTTAATACATATATAAATACTTAACAAAATATTTTATTAGACTAGTCTACGGTTCATTAATCTGAAAACCATAAAACCAATTTACAATTTAAACATTAATCTCCATAAATAAGGCAGAATATAGCATATATACTGTAATTTATATAACTATCTATTTTATCTGTAGAAATGAATTAAAACTATATAAATGGAATTTAAAAGTTTCAAATCTCAAGTTTAATCTCATCAAAGGTCAGATAAGGTATTTTACTATTTTTAATGCCATCTTCAAATTTTATAAATCCGTCTTCTTCCAATTTTTTAACTTTTGGTTGGATATTGCTGACGTCCTTGTTTATTTTTTTGGCCAGATCCCTTATGCTTCTTGGTTTTTCATGTTTAATTGTGTTCAATATAATTAAATCCAAGTCTGATAGTGATAGTTTGTTTGTAACCAGACTTTCTGTTGTTTCAATCATTTCATCAGGATTTTGATTATAATATTTCCAGTTTTCCAAGTCCACATACATTTTCATGTTATTGGTTCGTTTAAACAGTTTTTCCAATTCGCTGATGGATTTGTAGGTTTCTTCCATTTCACGGATGAATTCATAGCCGTTTTGCTTTTTAACTAAAGTAATGATCATTTTAACATCTCCATTAACTCTTCAATATCAAAATTATTTGTAACATTTAAGTAATTTTTAATCATTTCATAGATTTTATCACAATCCTGTAGTGACAATTCAACTCTATAGGCATGATTTTGAGGATTTGGGTGAATATGTGCTTTACCCATATGATAATTGTCAATTAGAATATTATCAGGCATTATAATAATTGACCACCCATTCGGTGTTTTAACCTTGTAGAGAATTTTATCACCTATTGGGATTTGGTTTTGTTTTTTCCTTGTCATGTAATAATATATTTATTTTAGTATTTATATATTTGTTGGTTTTTTACCAACACAATTATATAATGTTAAGTAAATTCAACAATACTAAATAAATTTTCAAATCCCTAATCAAAATTTAAAAAACATAATGTTATAACATGTCATCTAACTGAAAAACTGTAAGTTAATGAAAAAACACAGATGCACACATAAACTGATATTTATAAACATAGCCATTCAAAGAAAAAATATATTCAAAATAATTACTCGACAGTAATCATCCAAAATATTAAAAAAACAAAATTAAGGACATCATATTTAATTTGAAGCAATCATGCAACTTTTCATATGATTCCCGATACTACTCATTAAAATACTTAACAAACTCATCGGATTCAGGAGTTTCACTGAATTCCCGAATAAACTCATGCAAGTCATTGATGAGTTCTTCTTTTCGTTTATTGAAATCTTTAATTTGAGAATAATCCTTCTTAATAGATAATGTCATGAGTATATCCTCAGTTTCAAGAGTCAGCTCAGGATATAATTCATCAAAAAAATCATCCATTTTCTATCCTCTTCCATGCTGCTGATGCGCTCTTGCAAGATGACCTGCAGCAATGGCTCCGACAAGAGACAATTCCCCTGCAAGTACGGTTGAAGCAACAATTTCAGCAAATTCACGTGCCTTTCCAGAACCTGCAACACCAAGAATTTCCAAACCTTCATGAGCTACTTCCAAACTGGTTCCTCCACCAACAGTAGCTACAGGCAAATCCGGCAAGTTTACTGAGAAATATAAATCTCCATCACGATTTTCAGCGGTTGTAATTCCAAGAGATCCTTCAACGACATGGGCAGCATCCTGACCTGTTGCTAAAAATATGGCCGCAACCATATTTGCATAATGAGCATTGAAAGCCATGGACCCGCTAGCTGCAGAACCAATCAGATTTTTGGCAGTATTGACCTCAACGATTGTGTCAACTTCAGTCTTAAGTTTTTTGGATACTATCTCTTTTGGAATTAAGATATCTGCTATAACACTTTTTCCCCTTCCTTCAACAATGTTTATGGCTGCCGGCTTTTTGTCAACACAAACATTACCGCTTAATGCCAAATGAGTTGCTGTAGTTTCCTCTGCAAGTTTTTCGAGGATTTTTTCAGAGGCTATTGTTACCATATTCATACCCATACTGTCTCCGGTTGAGAATACGAATCTTGGATACACATAGCTTCCGACAATTAAGATTGGGTCAATTTTTATTAGTTTACCATGGGAAGTTGTACTTTCAGCAATCTGTTTTAATTCATCGAAATTATCAATAAACCATTGTTTGATTTTCAAAGCATCAACTACATTGTCACATTTGATAGCAGGTGCACGAGTCATTATATCAGAAATCACTCTTGCATTTGCACCTCCAGAAGCAGTGATTGTTGATGCACCACGGTTGATTGATGCAACTAACGCACCTTCGGATGTTGCAAGAGGAATGAATACTTCACGATTACAGTATTCACCATTAATTTTCAATGGTCCTGCAATCCCCATTGGAAGTTGCAATACACCAATTGAATTTTCAATGTTACGGGCAGATGCCCTTTCCATATCAAGAGTATAATTTGAAATATTAGTTAAATCAATGGAATATTTCTGCTCCAGGAATTCTCTTCTTATATCAGTTGCTTCTTTGGCGGTTACTTCCTTATCAACCTGATAAAGTTTCATTTCACCATTTAATAATTTATCAATAATTTCTTGATGAGTCATTACATAACCTTTTTAAGTAATTCTACGATTTCAGATGGTTTTACAGCTACTTCCACACCGGCTTCATTTAAAGCTTTGGTTTTACTTGCGACAGTACCTGAACTTCCTTGAATAATTGCTCCAGCATGCCCCATTCTTTTACCCGGCGGTGCGGTTCTTCCTGCAATATATGATACTACCGGCTTTGACATTTCCTCTGCAATGAATTTACCGGCCCTTTCTTCTGCAGTTCCTCCAATTTCACCAATCAAGACAACCGCATCGGTCTGGTCATCTTTTTCAAATCTTTTTAAGATGTCAACATAATTGTCTCCGGTTACAGGGTCTCCACCAATACCGACAGCAGTGCTCTGACCTATTCCGGCATTAGTGAGTTCGCTTGCGATTTCATATGTTAATGTACCGCTTCTTGAAATTACTCCAACATTTCCTTCCTTGAAAATATGGGTCGGCATGATACCCATTTTACCGACACCCGGAGAAATGATTCCCGGAGTATTCGGACCGATGACAGTTGTGCCCATCTCTTTTGCATATGCCATGATTTTCATGCTGTCGTGAACAGGAATGTGTTCAGAAATGATGACAACCAAATCCAAGTGTCTGATTGCTTCAAAGGCAGCGTCTTTTGCAAATCTTGCAGGAACAAAAATAATGGAAGCGTTGATATCAACTTCTTCTGTTGCTTCCTCCATCGAATTAAAAATCGGAACTGTATCGAGGAATTTTTGACCACCTTTTCCAGGTGTGAGTCCTGCAACAATATTTGTATTGTAATTTAACATTTGTTCTGTGTGGAAGGAACCTTGTTTACCGGTAATCCCTTGAACCAAACATTTTGTATCTTCATTTAATAAAATCATAATATAACTCCTATCTTAATATTCGTGTCTTATTTTCAAATGGAACAGCCAGGTCTATTACATTACCATTCATAAATGCAGTAGCGGAAAATATTACACTGCCAGGCAATACATTACAAGTTGTTCCCCTTTTAACTAAATAAACATTCTTATTTCCGAGTGCCGCACCTATCATAGCACCTGCTATTACTCCAACAGATTCAATATCTTCAACAGTGGCAACAACTACCGGATCATCAGTTTCTGGTGAAACATATCCTACACCAGGTATTTTTCTTGTCTTCGGTTCAATATAATCTGATACATCAGTACAATTAGCCATTCCTTTTGCAGCATTTATTGCTGAGTTTGCAACATCACCAACAAATGATTCTCCCCCATATGTATCAAAACCTAAAACAATTGCATCAGGATACCTGTCTGGCCTTATACTAGCTTCAGCATAAGATACTCCTTCCCCTGCATCATCAGGGTTATCAGAAATTCCAGACAAATCCCCAAGATTTTCTGCACTCATCTTTAAAACATCGACTAAACCTTCATTGATAGCTTCAAGCTGGTCATCTTCGACAAATGCGCTTACAACCACATCATCACCAGTCACATTTGTTAAAGCAACATCCCTTGCACCCAGCTCTTTAACACGATGAAGATTATTCTCAATGGTTTCTACTAGCTTAGAACTGCAGGACACATCGTTTTTTGATATATCTGCACCTATAGCTACAACTTTCAAATTAACACCTTATATAAATTTAATCAAATAATAAAATTTTAAATTTTATTGATATATAATTTGTTTTTTAATTTATATAAATATTAAGAAACTTTAATTAATAAAAAAATTAAATACTTAAATAATGTATTCACAAACAAAAATTGCAATTCCTATTTTTCAAAAAAAATGCGAAGATGTTGTAAAAGTTGCAAACGATTGTATTGAAAAAGGAGCTGACGTTTTAGAGTTTAGAATTGATGGGCTGAAAAATCCAGATATCCGAGAAATAAAAAAGACCATCAAAGAAATTAATTTTCCAATGATAGCAACAAACAGAATCAACTCTGAAGGAGGTTCTTTTAAAGGTTCGGAAGAAGAAAGAATCAACATTTTATATGAATGCTGCGATTTAGTTGATTATGTTGACATTGAACTTCAAAGTAACGATGAATACATAAATAAGATCCATGAAAGCGGAGTTAAAACAATTGTCTCTTATCATGATTTTGAAAAAACCCCTGATTTAAATGAAATAATGTATATTGTTTCCAAAGAGCATGAATTAGGAGACATAGCTAAAGTTGCATTTATGCCACAGGATTTAGAGGATACTCTAACAATACTAGCAGTTTTATCCCATTGCGAAAATACAATTGCAATTTCAATGGGTGATTTGGGAAGTTATACTCGCGTAATGGCTTCCAAATTTGACTCACCGATTACTTTTGCTGCAGGAACTGATGTTACCGCTCCCGGCCAAATCGATATTGAAACAATGAAAGCCCTTTTAAATATGGATTTAAATATCATGGATGAGTGATCATATGGCTAAAAAGATCATTTTAGCTTTAGTGATTCTGATTTTAATAATAGTTTTTGGAATAATGTTTTTTGCTCATGATTCAGTAGAAGTCTTCATCGACGGTGAAAACATTACTGTAGAAACAATTACCTTTTCTGATATCGACAAGCATGGCTTAAACAATGAAATTTGTGACTACACCTTAGATGTTATGAATGACACGACTACAGATATAGATACATATAAAAATGGTATTGAAGACTTATGCAGTTACTATGGTCTGGAAGATGTTGAAATAACTTTAGATTCAACAATCGGCCCCAATCAAATACCTGTTATAGCTTATGTCGACGGGACTTCCATGCTTCCGACACTGAAGGACGGCCAAAGCGTACTTATAAATAAAACACACAATGTCAAAGTTGGAGATATTGTTGTGGCGGATTCAGACGAATACGGCGGAATCATAAAAAGAGTCGATGAAGTAAACGGCAACAATATCCACTTAGTAAGCGATAACAAGGAAATCTCCTATGAATATATCAATGGCGTTTTGTATGAACTGAAAGGAATTTCGACCTGGGTGGATATCAATGACATTAATGGCGTGGTAATCAGTTATTGAAAGGAAAATAATGCAACAGCATTATTTTCCGAAGGGAGATATCAAAAAAAACGAATGAAACATTCGCTTATTTTAATGATAAGGAGATTGGCTACACAGCCCCATCCCCCTGTTCACCTGTTCTAATTCTAATTACATTATCTACCGGTTGGATGAATATTTTTCCGTCTCCAATGTTTCCGGTATATGCTCCTTTTCTAATCGCATCAGTAATTAAATCTAGCCCCTCGTCTTTTACAACGATTTCTATACGTGTTTTTGGAATCAGATCTATACAGTAACTTGATCCCCTGTAGGATTCTTTCACTCCCTTTTGACTTCCTCTTCCTTTGACTTCAGTTACTGTCATTCCTTCGCATCCAACTTCCATCAATTCCCTTTTAACATCCTCAAACTTTTCCTGTCTGATAATTGCTACAATACGTTTCAATACTATTCCCCCTAGTTAAGGTTATAAGCGGATTCCTTGTGAAGGTTTGAATCAAGACCTCCAACCTCTTCACTTTCGTCTACTCTTATACCGCCTAATACTTTATCTATGATTTTGGCTAAAATATAGCTTACTACAAATGCATAGACCATTGTTGCGATTACACTTATAATCTGTATTAATACCTGATTGGCATTTCCTGCAATTAATCCTGCAACTCCACCAACGGTCGGAACTGCAAAAATACCTGTTGCTATTGCTCCCCATACACCGGACATTCCGTGTATTCCCCATACATCCAATGCATCATCGTATCCAAGTTTAGGTTTAAGATAATTAATTGAATAGTATGAAATAATAGGAGCCACTGCACCAATAACCAATGCTCCAGGCACATCAACGAAACCTGCAGCCGGAGTGATTCCAACCAAACCTGCTACTGCACCGGAAATTGCACCTAGAACTGTTGGTTTTCCAATTGTGAATGTATCAATCATTGTCCAGACAATTAATCCCATTGCTGCAGCTACATTTGATACTATTATAGCATTTGCTGCCAGTCCATCAGCAGCAAGACCTGATCCTCCATTGAATCCCATCCATCCAAACCAGAGAAGTGCTGCACCTAGAACAGCATAACCTAAGTTGTGTGGAATCAGTGAAGAGTTTTTCCTTTTACCTAACACTAAAGCAACAGCCAAAGCGGAAATACCTGAGTTGATGTGAACAACTGCACCTCCTGCAAAGTCAAGTGCACCCATCTGCATCAACCATCCTCCTCCCCATACCCAGTGGGCAATAGGGATATACACTAAACAAGCCCAAATTGGAGCAAAGATTACCCAAGCTTTTGTTTTCATCCTTCCAACCAATGCTCCAGACATAATTGCACATGTAAGGCCTGCAAATGCACACTGGAACATTACAAACAATAATGTTGGAATGGTACCGTTTAGATCATCTAATCCAATCCCCTGTAAAAAGAAATGGGCCGGTTGACCTATAAATCCGTTAATATCATTTCCAAATGCAAACTGGTAACCGAATATTACCCAAATTACACTTATGATTGAAAACGCAATGAAAGTTAAAAACATTGTATTTAAAACATTTTTTCTTTTACTTAATCCTCCATAAAAAAATGCTACTGCCGGAATACTCATTAATAATACAAGTAATGTACAAACGAGAATCCATGCAGTATCACCTGCACTAAATATATCCATTATATCAAATCTCTATAAATTTTAATTTTTATCGGAAGTATACTGTCGGAAGTATGTTTCCGATATACATTAATTGAACCTCATCACATATAAACTTTTGCACAATTAACAAAAATCATTGAAAAAAGTTAATTTTTTACAAAAGCATTAAATAATAGCTTAAAAAGAAATAATTATAGTATAAAACAAAACATGTGGTATTATGAAAGGCTCAGTAAAAGCAAATTTAATAGTATTTTTAATAATTGCTGTTATTGCATTTTGCATCAGTTCAACATTTGCTACATTAACAATACATGAAAATAACGATTCATATAAGCTAATACCCGTTGCAAATGATTCTTTTGAGCCTGAAGACATTGATTATGTACCGACATACGTTCCAAAAAATACTACCAATTCAACAAATACCACAGAAAACACCAATATAATCGATGACATAGGAGATACACTGGACAATTGGAGCGAAAGCCTAGAAGAATGGACTGATGGCTACAATGATGAAGGCTGATAAAATGAGTGACAAAAAGAAATTTATCAGAGATAGCGTCTATGGAGATATTAGATTATCCAAATTTGAAGTAGAAATAATGGATATGCCTCAATTTCAACGTTTAAGACGAATAAAACAATTGGGATTAATAAGTTTAATTTATCCCGGAGCAACACATACAAGATTTGAACACTGCATTGGAACAATGAATCTGGGATCAAAACTTGCTGAAGAATTAGATTTATCCGATTATGATATTGAATTGATAAGAGCATCCGGACTTTTGCATGATATCGGGCACGGCCCATTTTCACATGTATCCGAGGGAGTTCTTTCAGTCCCACACGAGGAACTGTCAAAATATGTGATAACAAAAACCTCCATGAAGGATTTACTCGAAGAAAAATTCGATGTGAACAGAATTGTAGACATCATCAATGGAAAAGGACATCTGGGACCAATCATTTCCGGAGAACTTGACGTTGACAGAATGGACTATCTTCTCAGAGACTCCCATAACACCGGAGTGTCTTATGGAAAAATTGATTATGAAAGACTCATTACAAATCTAAAATTAGAAGACGGATTGATTTTAGACATTAAAGGCGTTCAGGCAGCTGAAGGGGCATTGGTATCAAGATACTTCATGTATCCAAGCGTTTACCAACACCATACAACAAGAATTGTGAATTCAATGTTTAGACGAGCATTGAAAAAGACAATTGATGAAGGAATAATTGATGAAAAAAGCATGTACAAATACGATGATACAGACATTATCGCCATATTCAGAAGCTGTGGAAACGAATATGCAAATGACATAATGAACAGACTGGACAATAGAATCATACCAAAACGTGTCAAAAGCATCCGTCTGGACAATTTTAAATATCCTGAAAAGATGTACAAAATTGAATCTTCTGAGCTTAGAAAGGCCGAAGAGGAAATTGCCGAGGATTTCGGACTGGATAAGGATTACGTGTTTATCAATATTGCAGAATATCCAAGATTCGATGAGATGAAAACACAGGTCAGTGTAGAAGATAAACTATTCCCATTAACTGAAATATCAAATATTATAGGAGCATTAAGTAAAGCAAGATTTAATATCCCTGATATCAGCGTTTATGTTCCTGAAGAAGAAAAAACCAGATTTGAGAAATTTAAATTGGAGCAATATGTTGACCTGCCTGAAATTGACCGTGAAAAATTCCATGGAATTCATTATGACCAGATTAAACTATTTTAGGAGAATATTATGATTGTAGTTGCAATAACCGGATCCAGTGGAGTAATATATGGAATAAGACTCATTGAAGCTTTAAATGAATTGAATATAGAAAATAGCCTTGTAATAAGTGATGCAGCTAAAATCGTGATTGAATCAGAAACTGACTATAAGGTTGAAGATGTCATTGAAATGGCAGACACATATTATGATTTCAACGATTTGACCGCTTCCATAAATAGCGGATCATTTAAAGCCGATGCTCTTGCAATTGTGCCATGTTCTATGAAGACACTATCATCGATTGCAAACGGTTATGGAGCAAATACAATAACAAGGGTTGCTGATGTGAGTTTAAAAGAGCGCAGACCAACCGTTATCGTTCCCCGTGAAACTCCACTTAGAAGTATTCACATTCAAAACATGCTGACATTATCACAAGAAGGAGCCATTATTTTACCGGCAATGCCTGGTTTTTACTCAACACACGATACCGTTGATGACCAAATCAATTTTATTGTTGGAAAAATCTTAGACTCCTTAAAAATTGAAAATAATCTATTTAAAAGGTGGGAGTAAATGTTAGAAGACAAGGATTTTATCAAATCCTGTGATGTTCCAGGACCAACAAAAGAAGCAATAAGAGCAATAATCCTATATAAATCCGGAGTGACATCAGATGACAAAGTTGTTGATTGCGGATGTGGAACTGGCGGAATTACCTGTGAATTCAGCCAAAGAGCATGTGAAGTGATCTCCATTGACACAAATCCGGAAGCAATTGAAGTAACTTCAAAAAACCTTAAAAAATTTGGACTTGGAGATAATGTCACATTAATCAATGATGATGGAGCAAACGCCCTAAATGATATTGATGATATTGACATTGCAGTCGTTGGAGGCAGCGGCAGACAATTAGAAAATATCCTGGATATCGTTCATGAAAAATTAAATTCAAAAGGAAGAATCATCATTACAGCTATTCTTGTTGATACTAAAGTTGAAGCCATAAATAAACTTAAAGATTTAGGATACAACCCAAAATTGATGGAAGTTAACGTTTCAAATGGGAGAGTCCTTGACCGTGGTGTTTTAATGATTAGTGAAAACCCGATAGCTATAATAACTGCTCAAAAAAGATAGAAAATTGGAGATTATACTATGAGTAAACGAATGAGTTGGAAAGTTAAATTTTCAATAGTTATGGTTGCTTTAATAATAATTATCTATGGATCAAATTACCTGGTTTTAGGTGATGCAGAGCATATCATATCATATGTCTGGACTCACTTGGGTTTTATTCCCGTTGATATATTAATTGTAGCATTCCTTCTTGATGAAATCATCGAGAAAAAAGAAAAAGAAGCTATGCTTGAAAAGTTAGACATGTTAATGAGCACTTTCTTTTCAGAAGTTGGAAATGAATTAATCAGCCAATTAAGTGCTGCAAATAAATACAAAGCAGATACCGAAAATTTAAAATCAATCAAAAATTGGGATCAAAAAGACTTTGATAATAAACTAGCCGAAATTAAAGACAAGAGTATTGATTTCTCAGCCGATATTCCTCTTGAAAACAGGGAAGAATTTTTAGATAATTTAAGAGACTTACTTGTTGATAAAAGAGAATTTATTATTAATTTAATGACCAATCCTAATTTACTTGAAAAAGAAGAATTTACAGGTTTGATAACTGCAATTCTTCACTTAGATGAAGAGTTAGAACATAGAAAAGACTTGAATCTAGTTACCGATGCAGATTTTGCTCATTTGAATGGAGATATGCAAAGAGTATATAACAGATTAGTGCACGAATGGGTTTATTATTTAAAATACTTGCATAAACATTACCCTTACATGATTGCATTAATTATCCGCACTAATCCATTTGATGAAACTGCAGATGTATATGTAAATTAAATTTGAGGAGAGATTTAATATGAGTAACATAAACGAAAACTGTGAAAATATTAAATCTTGCATTATTTTATGTGGAGGTAAAAGTAGCAGAATGGGTCAAGACAAGGGCTCTATGATTATTCAAAATGAACCTATGATTAAACATATTCTTTCTACCTTAAACCATCAAATTAACGAGGCAATAATTGTTTTAAACGATGCAAAAAGAATAGCAAAATATAGCGAATTTATTAATCCGCAAGATTACAGCTACACCATAACCTTTGTTGAAGATAAAGTTAAAAATAAAGGCCCAATGCCGGGAATCATGACTGGACTTGATGAAATAAAAAGTGAGTATGCACTAATACTGCCTTGTGATAGCCCATATGTTTCTAAAAATTATATAAATACTATTTTTGATGAAATTGACATCAAATATCAGGCTATTGTCCCCTACCATGACCAAGAAAACAGATTAAAAACATCAGAACCGCTTCATTCAATCTACAATAAAAATGTTATCCCGAAAATAGAGGAATTGATTTCGAATGATGTTTTGCACATAAAAGGACTGATAGAAAAAATAGATACAAAATTTGTTTTAATCGATGATAAAAAAATAGAAAAAAAAGAATTTAGAAATCTTAATCGTCCAGAAGACATTTAAAGATGTTCTATTAACTCTTTTGTTTTTGTAACTGCTAAATTAACAGCGAAAAGAATATCGTCTTTTGTTAATGGTTCTTTTCCACCTTTCTGCATTGAGCAAATGTGACCATCTTTTGTAACACCAACATTTAAGCGAGCGCTAGCTACTTTTTCTTCAGATAATGTTGGGTCAATGACAATCTTATCACCAATCTTAACAAAAGTACATAAAGCTAATTCATTGTTGATTGGTAAATCAAAGGTTTCATCCTC
>NZ_JBGVFE010000101.1:0-5062 GCF_045120835.1 Methanobrevibacter sp. | reverse complement strand
CTAGCCTTTAGCGCCTTTGTACAATATCTCATTAATTAGACTGCTTTTACCTGATCCGCTAACGCCTGTAACACAGGTGAATTTGCCCAATGGAATTTCAACATCAATATCCTTAAGATTGTTTTGCCCGGCACCTATGATTTTAATAAAGTTGCCATTTCCTGGCCTTCTTTCAGTTGGGATATCAATCTTTTTAGTCCTTGAAATGTATTGGCCAGTGATTGAGTCTGGATTTTTCATTATATCCAAAGGTGTTCCCTGAGCAACGATTTTACCACCGTGTTCACCGGCTCCCGGACCTATGTCCACAACATGGTCCGCCGAGAGGATGGTTTCCTCGTCGTGTTCAACAACAACCAAAGTATTTCCCAAATCCTTAAGCCTTTTGAGTGCCTCAATAAGCTTAATATTGTCCCTTTGATGAAGCCCTATACTAGGCTCATCCAGAATATACAACACGCCAACAAGACCAGAACCGATTTGTGTTGCCAAACGAATCCTTTGAGCTTCACCTCCGGACAATGTACCTGAAGACCTTGACATTGAAAGATAGTCGAGACCGACTTCCACAAGAAAGCTTAATCTCTCCTTAATTTCTTTTAAGACTTCCCTTGCAATGAACATTTCCCTTTCGGTCAATTCCAAATCCTGGAAGAACTGATAGGAATCCTTGATTGCCATATCACACACATCAATGATTGACTTTCCGCCAACGGTTACCGCAAGAACCTCAGGCCTTAAACGTTTTCCATCACAGACAGAACATTTCCTGTCGCTCATGAACTTTGAGAGGTATTTTCTTGAATAGCTTGATTTGGTTTCAAAGTACAACCTTTGCATTCTTGGAACAACACCCTCGAATTTACGGTTGACCATATATGACTTGTTTCTTCTTTTGAATGTGAATGGAATTTTCTCATTGCAGCCGAAAAGAATTGTATCCTGATATTCCTTAGGAAGTTCCTCAAAGGGAGTGTCCATACTGAAATTGAAATGTTTTGATACTGCATCAAGCATCTGGAAGTAATAATTTTCCCTTTTGGCTGAACTTGCCCATGGTACAATAGCTCCTTCGTTTAATGTCAATGTCTTGTCCGGAACCACCAAATCCGGGTCTATCTCCATTTTGGAACCGATACCGTTACATTCCGGACATGCCCCCTGCGGAGCATTGAATGAAAACATCCTTGGTGTGAGCTCCTCAAAGTTGATTCCACAATCTACACATGCAAAGTGTTCAGAGTATTTTTTCTCATATTCCTCATCGCCATTGTCAAAGAGAACTGTAATCAGACCGTCTGTGAATTCGGCAGCAGTTTCAAGGGAATCCACCAGCCTTCTTTTAAAGTCGACATCCTTTCTGATTTTCAGCCTGTCAACTACGACATCAATGTTATGCCTATAGGTTTTTGCAAGGTTGATGTCCTCATCGAGATCACGGACTTCACCATCGATACGGGCCCTTACAAAACCCTTATTTCGCAAATCTTCCAGGACATCCTTGAATTGGCCCTTCTTGTCTCGAACTACCGGAGACAATATGTGTATCTTAACACCTTCTCCCTCTTCGATGATGGATTCTCCAATCTGACCGATTGTCTGCTGTGAGATTTCCTTTCCACAGTTGGGACAATGAGGAATTCCTATTCTTGCAAACAGCAATCTAAGATAATCATAAATTTCGGTGATTGTACCTACGGTTGATCTTGGATTTTCCCTTGTGGTCTTCTGGTCAATTGAAATGGCCGGGGACAAACCCTCAATGGATTCCATTTCCGGCTTTTTCATCTGGCCTAAAAATTGTCTTGCATAAGCTGACAGAGACTCCACATATCTACGCTGTCCTTCAGCATAGATTGTATCAAAGGCCAGTGAAGACTTTCCAGATCCACTCAATCCTGTAATTACAATGAATTCATCACGGGGAACGCTGACATCAATGTCCTGCAAATTATGTTCACGTGCCCCCTTGATGACAATCTGCTTTTTATCCTTGTCGGTCATAATAAAACTCCTTAAATTATATTAAAAATAATTATATATAAAACACTTTAGCAAGAGCATTTGATAACTAATGAGTGAAAGAAAGTCCTAACCTGTGTTAGGAATTCTTTCTGAAGTATTGTGTCGATTCCAATTTGTACCCATACTTGAATAAAGATTATTCAATTTGTTTTTGGCAGACTTGCCTAAAGAATAGCTGAGTTTCACAATAAGACCCGAAGTATCATAATTGTTGAAGCGCTTTTTCATGTACTTTACGGTCAGCCAGTTTGTCGGAATACTATGGCTTCCGGTATCGTAATCACCTGAAGGATTTCCCACAAGCACCTTTTTGCCGTCAGCGCTGATGTCGAGAATAGCCACATAATGCCCCCATGTATGGAATACCAAAGCACAGCCACCCTTTTTAAGCTGTTTTAAAGCCTTATTGAATGAACTTTTGTAATATACAGTGCATTTGAAATTGAATTTCTCCAAACCCTTCTTAAGGCCTTTTGTACTTGAACCGTCAGAAGATGAGGTTCCGGACATTTTGGCCAGATACGCCTCATTATAGTAGTTCCTTAAAACCTGAGTGCACATGCTGGAAGAGGTAGGTCCGCATGTATAACCTGTATTCTGCACATCCCTTACCTCAGGATAATTATAGGATTTGCCTTTCAAGTTAACCGTAACGGAATCGGGCCAGTAATTGTGCTTGTTTTTCAAAACGATTTTTTTATTTATTTCCCTTTCAATCACGTTCCACTTTTCCCTTTTGATAATGTGATTGTATTTAGGTTCTGATTTTGATTTGAAAACCACATATTTGGACATCTTATTTTTCAGATAAAGGGTATAACTGTCCCTTTTAATAACCTTTTTATATTGGGATTTTGTAAGTGTGTAGGTCATGTCCTCATCTGCCATGACATAGCTTTTAGGCATATAGTCCACATCAGGAACACCATTTCTCAATGGAATCTTGCTTTTTAAAGGATTTAACACATTTCCTGCAATGCCTGAAACGGTTTTGCTTGCAGTTGACCCTGTAATATTCTCATCACCATCAAATCTGGCTTCAATCAAATGATTTCCAACACCAACGGACGGTTTAAAAACAACAAAACCTTCTGAAGTTGTAGTTTTAGCATACTCTTTGCCGTCAATCTTAACGATGATTGTCTTTTTGGAAACGGCAGACAATATATCGCTTTTAAGATAGATTCTCAGATACCCGTTTGTAAGAAGTATATTGTTTCCGATGACAATGGAAGTAGAAATCGGAACAATCAATTCAATGGTTTTTGAAACTGCATTATAATACTCGTTTCCTTCAAATGATATGGTTAGAGAATACCTTCCAACAGCTTCGCTTACCTGAAAACCTGCCTTTCCGCTGGATTCAGTATAGTAATCATAATTTTTACCATTAACGGAAAAATGCAACATTTCCCCACTAATAGGCTCTCCGTTCATGTCAGTCAAATAAGCATAAAAATAATCGTTTTTTACAACAGAGCAAGTGTCCGGAACAATAGTTGCATTCGCTTTCATAACAGTAACATCGAATGTCTTGGTGATCGGAGCGTAGTCATTATCTCCTATGAATTTTACATTCAGCACATATTTGTTTGCAGGAAGATCAATCTTCAGACCCACACTGCCGTCACCACCTGTTGTAAGGACATACTCTTGTTTGTTGACAGTGGCAGTTAGATTTTTGAAGGCTAAACCAGTGCTGTCATTTGGATCTGCAAGTGATATGTTAATCGAATCTCCTGTAACAACATTGCTATCATTGATTTTAACAGTAGGAGTGGGTTTTTCTTTAATAATATCTGCATCATCACTAATTTCCAGTTCAGTTTGCGTTGAATTGCTATCTTGGGCCGAAACCGCACCAATGGAAATTAATGAGATAATGATAATCATCAATAAAAATTTAAATTCTTTTTGCATAATATCATCCATTATTATTTATCAAAGCCTTTTAAGGCATATAATTTGTTTCTTAAATCGGCTGCCCTTTCAAAGTCGAGTCTTGCAGCAGCATCTTTCATGTCTTTTTCCAAATCCCTAATCAACAGGCGAAGTTCATCTTTAGGCATCTTATCAACATCTGTACCGATGCCCCGGTATTTTTCATCTTCCTCCGCCAATTTTTCCTTAAGAGTTCTTTGGGTGGATTTTGGAGTAATTCCATGAACTTCATTATATTTCATTTGTAGCTTGCGCCTTTTAAGTGTTATGTCATATGCATTTTTAACCGAATCGGTCATGTCATCAACATACATTATAACCCTGCCGTTAACATTTCTTGCAGCACGGCCGATTGTCTGTATCAGGGATGTTTCATTTCTTAAAAATCCTTCCTTGTCCGCATCAAGGATTGCAACCAAGGACACTTCCGGCAAATCAAGGCCTTCCCTTAAAAGGTTTACGCCAACCAGCACGTCGAATTTGCCTCTTCTCAAATCGTCAACTATGTCAATCCTTTCGAGAGTGTCGATTTCGGAATGCATGTACCTAACCTTGACGCCGATTCTTGCATAATAGTCAGTCAAATCCTCAGCCATCCTTTTTGTAAGGGTAGTAACCAGTACCCTCTCATCCTTTTTGGCAGTTGACTTGACTTCCCCCAGCAAGTCTTCAACCTGGCCGGTTACGGGCCTTATTATGACTTCTGGATCTACCAGACCGGTCGGCCTTATAATCTGTTCAACAACATTTCTTGATTTTGAAAGCTCATACTGGCTCGGCGTTGCCGATACATAGATTACCTGATTGACTGACGCTTCAAACTCGTCGAATCTCAAAGGCCTGTTTTCCTTGGCTGAAGGCAATCTGAAACCGTGTTCCACAAGGGTTTCCTTACGGGCACGGTCACCGTTGTACATTCCCCTAATCTGAGGTACGGTAACGTGAGATTCATCAATTATTGTCAAGAAGTCATCCGGAAAATATTTCAAAAGGGAATATGGCTTTTCTCCCCATTCACGTCCCGAAAGATGCATGGAGTAGTTTTCAACTCCCGGACAGTATCCCATTTCCTGAAGCATCTCTATATCAAAGCGGG
>NZ_JBGVFE010000100.1:0-26603 GCF_045120835.1 Methanobrevibacter sp. | reverse complement strand
CACGATTTGACTTTGCATCTCACGTGGGAGTGGTTCAAATCCTGCAATTTCAGTAGACCATAAACATCTACCTTCTGCTGCAGATCTGATATCACCAGCGAAACCGAACATTTCTGCTACAGGAACTTTGGATTCGATTCTTGCCATATCTCCTTCCTGACCCATGTCAACAATTTGACCTCTTCTGTTTTGGATTTCACGAGTACATGCACCCATGTAATCATTAGGAGTGTCAATAACTACTTTTTGCATTGGTTCAAGTAATGAAGGTTCAGCAAGCATCATGGAACCTAAGATAGCGTTTCTGATAGCAGGCAATACTTGTGCAGGTCCTCTGTGAACTGCGTCTTCGTGAAGTTTTGCATCATGGAGTTTGAATTTTAATCCCATGGAGATTTCTTCACCTAAAGGACCTTTTTGTAAAGTGGATTCGAAACCTTCAAGTAATAATTCTTTAACTTCATCCAGGTATTGAATACCACGAGTCATGTTAAGGAAAATACTTCTATTGTGAACAGACCATACTCTTCTGGCTTCTTCTTTATCCAAACCATGTTCCATAAAGTCAGCAGCCGCTTCTTTACCTTTAACTCTACCTTCTTTAATGTCTCCTTCTTGGATTGCTGCGTAAAGTTCAGGTTCGATAGGTTCAACAGTAATGTAGAATCTGTTATGTTTGTTAGGGGATTTACCTTCAACTTGTGGAGATAATTGTTTTACGGTTTCTCTGTATACAACAATAGGTTCGGATGTGGTGATGTCCACACCTTTATCGTTGATTCTGTAACCGATAACTTCCAAGTGAAGTTCACCCATACCGGATACTAAGTGTTCACCGGTTTCTTCGTTAATATCGATTTTGACTGTTGGGTCTTCCTTACCTGTTTGTCTTAATACTTCAATTAATTTTGGTAAGTCTTTAGTATTTTTAGCTTCTACAGCAACGGTAACTACAGGTTCTGAAATGTGTTCTAATCCTTCGAACTCTTTGATTTTGTGTTCAGGAGAACATAAGGTTTCACCTGCAATAGCTCCTTTTGCACCGGCTACATATACGATGTTTCCAGCAGGAACTTTGTCAGTGTTAACTCTTTCAGGACCGAAGTATACACCTACTTGTTGTACTCTGGATTTACCGTGAGATCCAACAAGATATACTTCTGTACCTTTTTCAATAGCTCCACCGTAAACCCTACCGGTAGCGATTTCACCAGCGTGTTTATCTACAGATACGTTGGTAACCATTACAGCTAAAGGTCCGTCAGGAGAGGTATTAATCATACATTCACCAGCAGGAGAATCGATTTCTCCGTCCCAAATGTTAGGTACCCTGTATTCCTGAGCAACTTTAGGGGAAGGTAAGTGTTCCACTACCATACCTAATAATACATCAGATAAAGGTACTTTTTGAGCTAATTCTTTTTCATTTTCAGCATTACAGTAATCAATAATATCTTTAAAGTTGATTCCAGTTTCTTGCATGGTTGGAACATTGATAGCCCAGTTGTGGTATGCTGAACCGAATGCTACACTACCGTCAGTGAAATCTAATTTCCACTCATCCTTTTTGTCTTCAGGAGCCATATTTTTGATTAATTTGTTAGCTTCCATGAAGATTTTCAAGAATCTGTTTTGTAACTCTTCAGGTTCTAACTTTAACTCGTTGATTAA
Organism: Methanobrevibacter sp.; assembly: GCF_045120835.1. Lineage (GTDB taxonomy): Archaea > Methanobacteriota > Methanobacteria > Methanobacteriales > Methanobacteriaceae > Methanocatella. Next base: position 24,932 of record NZ_JBGVFE010000100.1, on the reverse strand, counting down.
TCTGTCAACTTTGTTGATGAATAATACAGGTTTTACATTTTCTTTTAATGCTTGTCTGAATACTGTTTCAGTTTGAGGCATAATACCTTCTACAGCACAAACAACAACCACTGCACCATCTACAGCTCTCATTGCACGAGTTACGTCCCCACCAAAGTCAACGTGACCTGGAGTATCGATTAAGTTAATCAAATATTCTTTTTCTTTGTAATCGTGTACCATAGATACGTTAGCTGCATCAATAGTAATACCACGAGCTTGTTCTTGTTCGTCAAAATCCAAGAATCTTTGGTCACCAGCAAGTTCTTCGGAAATCATTCCCGCACCTGCAAGAAGGTTATCAGACAAAGTGGTTTTACCGTGATCGATGTGAGCACAGATACCAATGTTTCTGATTTGTTCAGGTTCATACATCAATTCTTTGATTTTTGCAATCATTTTGTCTCTTCTACTCAAAATAACCACCTAAATAAATATTATATGATTAGTGTGCTGCTTTAGCAACTCTTTCTTTCTCTTCAGCTTTTTGTAAAGCAAAACTTCTTGAATCTTCTTCAGAAGCAAGAATTAATTCTTCAGCTAAACATTCAGCAACAGATTTTCTGTTTTTGAATGAAGATTGTAAAGTACCTCTGGTTAAGAATCCTAATGAAAGGTCTACTCTTCTTTGTGGGGAAATGTCCACAGCCACTTGGTATCCGATACCTCCGTATTTGATACGAGTAGTTTCTTCACGAGGTGCAGTGTTTTCAACTGCAGTTACTAAAACTTGAACAGGGTTCTTTTTAGTTCTTTTATTAATAATGTCTAAAGCATCTTTAACAATATTGTAAGCTTTATTTTTCTTACCGGAGTTGAGATGGGTTCTCATGATTTTGTTCATTAATCTTTCGACAATGGATACTTTAGATTTTGCGAATTGTCTTTTTACGTGTCTTCCAGAAGTATGTGGAACTAAAGTTTCATCTAAGCAGATATATTTTACTAAACCTAAGTCCTCAACTTTTACTTCATCGAGATCCCATTTATCAAATAATTTACTCATAAACTTAACCACCTTATCTTACAGGTTTTTCTATTTTTCCACTTACCATTTCTGATAAAGCTACGTTATTTACTTTGGAAACTTTCCAACGAACCCCAGGAATATCTCCCATGGATCTTCCGGATGGTCCACCGATTCCTTCAATCATCACTTCATCGTGTTCATCGATAAAACCAATAGCTCCGTCACCTGGTGCGAAAGCAGTTAATTGTTTACCGTTTTTAATTAATTGAACACGTACACATTTACGAATAGCAGAGTTAGGTTGCTTTGCTTCTATCCCTACTTTTTCGATTACAATTCCTCTTGCTTGAGGAGCTCCTTCTAAAGGATCCGCTTTAACATCTAATCTTAAAGCTCTTCTTTTGTAATCTACATCTTTCCACTTAAAATTTTGTCTATTCTTTTTAAGTTTTTTTGCAGCAAAAAGTCCTGGCATATTTTATTCCTCTAATCTTTTTGTTAAAAGCGTATCTAAGAATCCACCGCTGCGATTTATACTATAACCTATAGTACAATCTAAATTCTAAGATATTAATCAGTAATAATAATTAATTAGATAAAATAATTTATCTAAAAGAAGATATCTTGAAATAAAATTCAAACATTGACAAAAAGCACACATAGTCATGTTTCAAAAAGTGCAGATATCTTATGATAATTTATATATATTCACCTTTATAAAGGTATTCATTTTTAGCATGAAAATAAAATAAAAAAAGTTTTTTTAAAAAAACAAATGAAAAATAAAAATTAAAAAATAGCCCGAAAGCTATTTTAAAATAATATTGTCAATATTATGTTGTCTATCAACTAATAATTTAGCTCTTTCGATATTGATTCCATTTTTACCGATAGCTATACGTTTATTGGTATTGTCTGCTGTAACAATAGCTATTTTCTCGCCTGATTGCTTTTGAGAGATTTTAACAGATTGTAACTTAGCAGGAGATAAACAATTTTTAATAAATTGTATAGGATCTTCGTCTAATTCTACAATTTCAATACCTTTATCAACTGCCCTTTGAACTTTAGATACGGAACTTCCGCCTTTACCTATTGCAAGTCCCATGTCACCGTTTTTAACAACAAAAGTGACTTTTCCATGTTCATCATCGATAATGCAATCTTTAACCATTGCTCCAGTCATATTTTCGAAAAGAGCTATGAATCTGATTTCATTTGCACTGAATTTAATAGACACTTAAATCTACCTCAAATCGTCTAATATTGTAGAATCTCCTGGATCGTTTACGATTAATGTAGCAACAGTAAATGGTTTACCACAAACAGAACCCAAATCTACACTACTTCCATCGTATACAAAGGATGGAATTTCGGAAAGATTTGCATAATATTCAACATCTTCAAGAATTTCTTTAGGAGCGTTAGCAGCAACTACAACGAGCTGACCTTTTCCTAATTTTAAAGATTGAATTGATTTTTCAGAGCCTAATGTCACATCACCAGTGTCAACAGCAACCCTGATTCCTCTATCTACGTCCATCATCTAGCCTCCTATTCATTTTTATAATCCATTTTGACACCGACAGATCCGGTACCAAGAGGTATTGGTTGTCCAATAATAATATTTTCGATGATACCTGTTAAATCATCAACTTCACCACGGATACTTGCATGAAGCAAATGTTTACCAGTTTCTTCAAAAGCTGCACGAGCTAATACACTTGATTTTTCACCACTGATACCATGTCTTCCGATAGATTTTACAGTACCCTCTGAGGTCATGATATCTGCAACTAACATGATGTGTCTTACATCTACACTAAGACCCTGTTCTGAAAGGGTGTTTTGAGCCTCGTTAATGATTGATTGACGAGCGGCTTCAATACCTAAAACTTCACCGATTTCATGAATGTTGTTAGTTGTGGTTCTGACGTGGTCGATACCGTCCATATCAAGGATTTCCTTAAGATTTGATCCTTCAGTATGGATAATCCATTCAACATCATCCTTACGGATAATGACCTTACCGATACCTTTTATACCACTGATTTGCAAGTCACGAACTTTATCCGCCAAAAGACGAAGTTCACGAATTTCAAATTTGGAATCAGATTTATCAGATTTTGAAGAAGGGATAACAATTTTATCGCCATTGATGACGGCTTTTTTGAAAGCCTTTTCAATAGCCGCATTGATTTCTTCCCTATCAAGTCTTTTTTCTTCTATTTTTTTAGAATCCAAAACTGCTTCAACTTCCATGGTTCCATAATTCAGATTGAAATCGGAAAGAATATCGTTTATAGTACTTTTACCAATCTGGTTAGCTAAAGTTCTGACAAATTCTTCATCATTGCGTCTTTCCTCATCAAAATAGATATCCATGGTAGGAGTAGCAATTTCTTTTCTTGCATCAACAATTTCAATAAGCCTTGGAAGACCTAATGTTACGTTTAACTCAGTTACCCCTGCATAGTGAAAAGTACGCATGGTCATCTGGGTACCAGGTTCACCTACAGATTGTGCAGCTACTGTTCCAACAGCCTCGCCAGCTTCAACGTGAGCTCGGTCATAGGCAAGTTTGAGTTTCCTGATGAGTTCTGCGAGTTCGTCATCACTCAACTCTTCTTTAACATAAGCTTTAGATAAATCTTCGATATAACTTTCTGGAAAATCAATATCCAAATTTTCTTCATCATTAAGTTTAGTAATAGTATCAATTACTTTAATTTCAATATCATCCATAGTTACACCTACTTACCTTCCTGAGATATATTGTCTTCCATTCTTATTTCATCTATAAGTTTGTTTAAATCAGCCGGTTTACCAAAGTCTGATTTTGCAGGATCCACACCATCTTCACCAAACATGGTTTGGATAACATTACCCTGATTGTCAGTAACGAGTCCGGATGGTTTAACTTGTAAATCTTGTAGTGCGTTTACGAGTCTTCTTTGCATGTATCCGGATTGTGCGGTACGAATCGCTGTATCTACAAGACCTTCCCTTCCTCCCATTGCGTGGAAGAAGAACTCGATTGGGTCAAGTCCTGATTTGTAACTTGAGTGTACAAATCCTTTCGCTTTTGCCCCTAACTCACCTTTTTTGAAGTGAGGCAATGTACGGTTTAGGTATCCTCTTTCGATACGTCCACCCCTAACCGCTTGTTGTCCTACACAAGCAGTAATCTGAGTAAGGTTCAACATTGATGCCCTTGCACCAGTACGTGCCATTACTACAGAGTGGTTTTCAACTGCCATTACATGTTCATATGGGTCGTCATCTGATTGCTTACCCATAGTGAGGTAGTTTTCAGCAATGCTACCGGACATGTCCCTAGCTTCCCCGAGAACCTGCATGATTTTCATCTCTAAAGTCTCTTCAAGACTTCTGCCCGGCAATGCTTGGAGGTATCCTTCTTCGTATGCTTCTACAAGTTTGTCTACTTCTTCCATCTTTTTCTCTAGGTGCTCATTAATACGGTCTTGAGCCTCTTCAGGAATTTCCTCATCATTCAAGGATGTGGTAATACCTGTTTTCATGATTCCGCAGATTGCAAGGTCAGTTGATCTGTCTAAGAATTCTTTTGCTCTTCCAGGACCGTATTCCTTAACGATTTTATCCAAGATTTTACCTGAGAATGAACCGTAAGCTGATTCATCTATTACACCCTGTACTAAAAGACCGTTTTTGATAACGACAGTTGCATCTTCAGCAGGATATACAACAGGACATTTGGATATTTCAGCACTGTAGGATAAGTTTAAATCATTTGGTAATAATAATGAGAACAATTCCTTACCTGTCCACATGGCGCCCTTATCTTTATAGATATATGATTCTTCAATATCTGAAGACACATCAGAATCAGGCTTTAAATCATGTTCAGTTTTTAAAACCCATTGGCCACCTTTGAATTCAGGTAATTTAAGGTGGGATTTTCTGATAATTTGTAAAGCTTGTTCTTCTGTGAATTCGACACCGTCACGGGTTAACAAGTATGCTCCACTAATGTGGTCGTGAATAGCACCGATAATCGGTCCTCCGAACCTTGGGGATAGGATGTGTTCCTGTACACGCATCAATGATTTTGCTTCCGCTCTTGATTCATCGGTTTGGAATACGTGCATGTTCATTTCGTCCCCATCGAAATCCGCATTGTATGGAGGGCAGACACAGAGGTTTAATCTGAAAGTTTTGTAAGGAAGTACCCTTACTTCATGTGCCATCATACTCATTCTGTGCAATGATGGTTGACGGTTGAATAAAACCATGTCCCCATCTTTCAAGTGTCTTTCAATAATGAAACCAGGTTCCAATTGCTCAAGAATTAACTCGATGGTTTCTTCATTGCGAACTCTGATTTTCCTTCCGTCTTTTCTGATTACATAGTTTGCGCCAGGGTGAACGTCAGGACCATTAATGATGTATTTTTTCATTTCTTCAATGTTCCATTCGTTTACATATACCGGTACGGTTACTTCTTTTGCAATCATTTCCGGAACACCGACCTCATTGATACTGATGTTTGGGTCTGGAGAAATTACGGTACGTGCTGAGAAGTTTACACGTTTACCGGATAAGTTGGAACGGAAACGTCCTTCTTTACCTTTTAACCTTTGGGTTAAGGTTTTTAGAGGTCTTCCTGACCTATGTCTTGCAGGCGGAACACCGCTGGCTTCATTATCAAAGTAAGTGGTAACGTGATATTGCAATAATTCCCATAAGTCTTCAACGATTAGTTGAGGAGCACCGGCCTCCATGTTTTCAAGCAAACGTTGATTGATACGTAAGATATCAACCAATTTGTGAGTTAAGTCATCTTCTGATCTCTCACCGGTATCCAAAGTAATTGAAGGTCTTACGGTTACAGGAGGAACAGGAAGTACAGTCAATACTAACCATTCAGGTCTTGCAACTTCAGGGTTTACTCCTAAAACAAAGGAATCCTCATCAGTGATTTTTTCAAGTCTTTCACGGACCTCAGAAGCGGTCAATTTATAATCCCCTTGACGAATAGTTACTGGCTTGTCTAAAAGAATTGCTTCCTGAGGTGCACCACAATGAGGGCAGCAATATTTAGGATCAACTTCTTCGTCATCTTCAGGCATGGTTTTTAATTCCCTTTTAGCAACTTTATAAACTTCCTTCAAGATAGCGTTTAAACTTTCACGGCCATTCATAGCTTCATGAATTTTTTCAGTGAAATACTCGATTTGTTCATCGTTTAAAAGAACACGGCCACACTCATTACAGGTGGAACGTAAAATCTTGTGAATGACGTCACCAAAACCAATGTGAATTACTGGCCTTGCAAGTTCAATGCTACCGAAATGTCCTTGACAGTCCCCTCCTCTGAAACCACAAGTCCTACATACTAAACTTGGGTCAATAACACCTAAACGAGGGTCCATTAAACCTTTTTCAATAGGGAACCCATCATCCTCATAGGTATCAGGAGTTTCAACAGTCACAACAGACATAGAACGAATATCTTCAGGAGACATTAGCCCAAAGTTGATTTTTTCAATTTTCTTTATAAATCCTTTCAATGTATTGGCTCCTTTATAACTGTAATTATGCTTTGTCTCCTAAAACTAATTTAGGGAAAATACATAAACTCTTAAGTTCGTCTAATAATAATTTAAATGCGTATGAAATTTCAACCGGATATGTTTCCACATCTCCACAGATAGGGCAGTATTTCTTATTTTTGTTTTTATCGAATACTGCTAACATACCACAGTTTTCACAAACAATCGCTTCATATTTATCTGATTCATCAAGAAGTCTTTCTTTGAGGGTTAATGCTGCACCGTGTGCAATAAGACAATCTCTTTCCATTTCCCCAAATCTTAAACCACCTTCACGTGCCCTACCTTCTGTAGGTTGACGTGTAAGTACTTGTACCGGACCTCTTGAACGAGCATAAACCTTATCGGTTGTCATGTGATGTAATTTTTGATAATATGCAACACCTACAAATATTTCGGCATCCAATCTTTCACCGGTTACACCACTGTATAATGATTCACATCCTGCAGATTCAAATCCATTATTAATGAGCTGCTGTTTGATTTCCCCTTCAAGTGTTTGATTGAATGGAGTTGCATCTACACGTTCCCCTTCAAGACAACCTGCTTTACCTGCAACCATTTCCAATACCTGTCCAATAGACATCCTGGATGGAATAGCGTGAGGATTAACTATTAAATCAGGTACAACACCAAATTCTGTAAATGGAACATCTTCAGGAGATAAAATTAAACCGACAACCCCTTTCTGACCATGTCTTGATGCGAATTTATCACCAAATTCAGGTTGTCTGGTATCTCTTACTCTAATTTTTGCTAATCTTGAACCTTCAACGGTTTCAGATAAAAGAACTGCATCAACAATACCCTTTTCACCATGTCTTACGGTAACAGAAGTTTCTCTTCTTCTATCGGCAACAGTTCCAAAGTCCTCTTCCAAAAATCTTGGCGGAGAAGTTTTACCGATTAATACATCACCGGATTGAACTTCTGATTCAGGATTGACAACACCATCTTCATCCAGGTTTCTGTAGGCCTCTTCTGACCTGTATCCCTTAATGTTTTTGTCAGGCACTTCGAATTTATCCACTTGACCTCCTGCATACCTTTTCTCAGAAGTATCATAAGCCCTAAAGAAAGATGATCTTGCAAGACCCCTTTCGAGTGAACCTTTGTTGATAACCATTGCGTCTTCCATGTTATATCCTTCATAAGACATTAAAGCCACGACAAAGTTTTGACCTGATGGTCTTAAGTCATAATTAGTTGAATCAATGATACGGGTTTTAACAATAGGAGTTTGAGGATGATGCAATAAATGTGCCCTAGTATCGGTACGTAATGCGTAGTTAGAAACATATAATCCTAAAGCTTGTTTTGTCATACCCGCTTCCATAGTGTTCCTTGGGGAAGAGTTATGGTCTGAAAATGGAATGATTCCAGCACAGATACCAAGCATTGTGGCAGGATCTATTTCCAAGTGAGTATGGTCTTCATTTAACTCCGCCAAACTCATTGAAATATATGAATTTTCTTCTTCCTCAGCATCCAAATATTCAACAAGACCCATTTCGATTAAATCATCCCACTTAAGTTTACCGTTAGCTATTTTACTTAAATGTTCTTCTTTTAAGAGAGGTTCTCCCTCTTTAACTATGATTAATGGTCTTCTTGCCCTTCCTGGATCATTGAAAATATAAATTTCATTATTATCTTCGTAAAAAGTAATGTTCATTTCATAAGAAACTTCACCGTTTCTTCTTTTTTCCCTCATTTCATTTGTGAAATTTACAGGGTCATCACAATAACCTAAAAGTTCCCCATTAATGTAAATTTTAGTCTGATTAGGTTTAATAGGTTCATGAGGTTTAACTGGTTTAGGAGGAAGTTCTATTTTAACATCGTCTTTATCTGCAGGCTCAACTTCACCGGCATCTTCAACTTCATCAGCAGGTTCCGCTTCACCTGCATCTTCAACTTCATCAGCAGGTTCAATTTCAGCACCAGCGGTTTCGACAGGTTCAACAGCATCAACAAGTTCCTCTTCAGAATCTGATTTGCCTGAAAATACGAAACCTGGGAAATCTTTTGTATATGATTGCCATTTTTTTCTACGTTTATCTTTATTAAAATCTTCATAAATTGAATCGTCAGTTTTCATTTCTTCAGTGTCGAAATATGATTCAATGAACTCGGCATGTTCATTAACTCTTTGTGAAAGTTTATCATCATCTTCAGAAATTGATTTTAATTCATTAATCCTTGCAATGACATCATTATATGGAACGATAGCCTCGAAACCAAAATAATAAAATGCCTTTCTTTCTTCAGTACTAGGTTTTTTAATATTATTAGACAACATTTCACCTCCTTAAATCAATTCAACATCCATAGTTTCAATAACATCAATAATTTCCTGTTCATCGGAACCTTCGGAAATATTACACATTAAAGCTAAATTCTTTACTAGACCACAGTTTGGTCCTTCCGGAGTTTCGTTTGGACAGATTTTACCAAATTGAGTTGGGTGCAAATCTCTTGCTTCAAAGTGAGGTTGACTTCTGGTCAACGGAGATACAACACGCCTTAAGTGAGAAAGAGTTCCCATATAACTAGTTCTGTCTAATAATTGGCTAACCCCTGCTCTTCCACCAACCCAGTTTCCGGTAGCAATAGCATGTTTTATGTTTTCAGTTAAAACATCACTACGAACCGCCTGTTTGATTGAAAGTTCTTTACCACGAGAAAGACTTCTTTCAAGCTGATAACTCATATCTCTGGTTAAGTTTGTAAAAGCGACTCTGAATAAATCTTCCATTAAATCTCCAGAAACTCTGAGTCTTTTGTTGGTATAGTGATCCTTATCGTGAGGTTCTCTTTTTTGTTCAATTACTTCAAGTAGCATTTCAGTCATTTCAGCCAAGTAAATCGCTTTATCATAGCATCTATCTTCTTCAGTACCCATATGAGGCAATAAATAACGATTTACGACATCTTTAGCACGTTTTAAACGATAATCTTTAGGCATATTTTTAGCTACTCTATTACCGATATACTTGATAGCTGCGAGCTGCAAGTAATCTCTTCTTTCATCATATGACATTTCAGCCATTTCTTTTTGATCTAATTTTAATGATTCGTCGGAAACTTGTAAATCGTCTGCAATCATCATTTGGAAATTGTTATCATCAGAAATAGCAGTGATGATTTCTTCATCTGTAGCCAATCCAAGAGCCCTTAATAAAATAACTAATGGAATTTCTCCTGGAAGGTAAGGGAATGAAATCCTTAAAAATACACCATTCTTACGAGGTTTTTTATATTCTAAAGTAATTCTTGCCCTGAAACCACTTTTAATAGAGGTAACAACAGCTTTTGCATGTCTGTCTTCAGGTTCATCAAGACGTTCAAGAATGATTTTGTTTGGAGCAATTTCTTCCATTGTAACAACAGCCCTTTCAGAACCGTTCACAATAAAGTATCCTCCCAAATCTTGAGGGTCTTCATGTTTTTCCATTAATTCTTCTGCATTAAGTCCATTGAGATGACAAATGTCGGATTTAAGCATAACTGGCAATTCACCAATATATACTTCTTCTAATTCATTTTCTTCTCCGTCTTCATTTAATGCCATTTCAAGGTACATGTCTGCGGAATAATTTAAATTTCTAAGTCTTGCTTCAGTTGGATCAATTTCACTACGAGAACCGTCAGCCTCTTTATTAGATGGCTTTTCAATACGTACTTTACCAGTTTTTAAAGTGTATTTGCCATCATCCAAAGTGATAGGTTCTGTAATATCAATGATATTCTGAATTCTATTGTTCACAAAATCATTGTAGGACTTAATATGGTGATCCACCAAATCATATTTGTCAAAAAATGCATCAACTAATTTCCAGTTATTCTCTGTCATGGACATCCTCCACATTACGTAACGCAATAAAAATAATTAACTAAATAAAAATAAAACACCAATTAGGAAAACTCCTAACCTACTAATTCATTTAATCATTATTCTTAATTTACTCCTAACTATCTCCTTTAAGATAATTCCTCTCAAACTAAGTTCAAATTTATTATAATGAATTTCTAAAAAACAAAAAAATACAGAAATTATACTATATTAAATTTCACAAACTCTAAATTTATATTAATCTTCTACAATCCTATAAGTTACAAAAACTCCCGCAGTTTGACTTTCACGAGTAATTCTTAAAACATTTCCAGGTTCCGCACCAATAGCTTTCACGACTGGATCTTTAGATTTAATCTTAGGAAGGTCATTAAAATCATAATCCGCTTCACTAAATTCATCTGAAATTTCTTCTTCAGTCATGATTTCATGCTTCGGTACTAGCATATGGTCTTGAATATCAATTTTCAAATTTTTTCCTCCAAATAGAAAACTTAAAATATAAAATTAGAACAGGCCTGACGGGAATTGAACCCGCGGCCGCTTGGTTAAAAGCCAAGCGCTCTGCCAGACTGAGCTACAGGCCTATAAGATAAATATACTATTTTAGATATGAGCGCCCTGGCCGGGATTTGAACCCGAGTCGCGGGCTCGACAGGCCCACATGATAGCCCCTACACCACCAGGGCATATCCGCTAAATAGTAATTATACACTATCAATTAATATAATTTTCATCATATATAAATGTTGTGGAAAAATCACAATATTTATAAAAAAACATATATGACTTCAAATAAATAAATTGAGAAATCCCGCCTGCCGGACTTGAACCAGCAACATTTGGATCTACAGTCCAACGCTCTGCCAAATTGAGCTAAGGCGGGATAATGGGTCCGCCCGGATTTGAACCGGAGTCTCAGGCTCCCAAAGCCCAAAGGATCGACCAAGCTACCCTACGGACCCACATACACAATGCATGTAGATAACATACTAATAATAATATTCATTTACCAGTATATAAATATTTCTATAATAACAATAATATCCCAAAAATTTATAAAAACATCATAAATTAAAAGCCCCGGACGGGAATTGAACCCGCGACCACGAGATTACAAGTCTCGCGCTCTACCAGACTGAGCCACCGAGGCTTCATGATAATATTGTGCAACAATATAAATTTTATTATAAGTCATTTAAATACTTTACGATAATTCACCTAATTTCAATTAAAATTATAAATATCAAAAAATTATAATTAATAATTATGACAAATAGTGAAAGTAATCTATTGAATAAAATTGATGAAAATCTGAACAAGATTAAAAAGAAAAATGCTTTGACCCATTGTATTACAAATTCAGTGACAATAAATGATTGTGCAAATGCAGTTCTTGCAATTGGTGGATCACCATTCATGGCAGAAGATGTAGAGGAACTTGAAGAAGTTGTCACAATAGCTGATGTGCTTGTAATAAACATAGGAAAATTAAGTAAAGATCAAATAAAAGCAATGAAAATAAGTTCAAAGACTGCAAATGACACAAACACTCCAATTGTTTTAGATCCCGTAGGAGTTGGAGTAACCGAACTTAGAAACAAAACAACCCTTGATTTAATTAACAACTATGACATCACAGCAATAAGAGGAAATATCAGTGAAATAAAAGCGATTGCCAAACTAGTTGGTGTTTTAGATGAAAGCAACACCGCCAAAGGTGTTGACGTTAATGCTGATGACATCATTACAGAAGGGAATCTGAAAGCCAATGGAGATTTAATTTGTGAACTTGCTGATAAATTAAATACCGTCATTTTAGCAAGTGGGCCGTTAGACATATTGAGTGATGGTAAAACAACTGTCGTTATTGACAATGGAGATGATATGATGCCTCTGATTACTGGAAGCGGCTGTATGTTATCATCCATTGTTGGAAGTTGTATCGGAGGATCCAACCCATTTGATGGAAGCCTTATAGCAATTTTAGCAATGAATATTGCTGGTGAAAAGGCAAGAGCAAAAGTCGACGAAAGAGATGAAGGAACAGGTTCATTTAGAGCATATTTAATTGATTATCTCTATAAAACTGATAGCGAAACATTAATTAGCAAAGCAAACATTAGATTACTATGAATAACATTGATTTATCCCTATATCTTGTCACTGATGAAAGTGAGGATGTGGAAAAATTCCTGAAAACCATTGAAGAAGCAATTAAAGGCGGAGTTAGCGTAGTTCAGATTAGAGAAAAAACCGCAGATACCCTTGACTTTTATAACTTATCTTTGAAAGTTAAGGAAATTACTACAAAATACGGCGTGCCTTTAATAATTAATGACAGAGTCGATATTGCCCTGGCAATTGATGCTGATGGGGTGCATGTCGGACAATCGGATATGCCCTGTGAGGTAACCAGAAAATTAGTTGGTTCTGATAAAATCGTAGGAGTTTCAGCCGCCACCATTGAGGAAGCCAAAAAGGCTGAAAATGATGGTGCCGATTATATTGGAACCGGAGCAATATTTCCAACTGCAACCAAGGATGATGCACCAAAAATAACAAAAAAAGACTTAAAAGAAATTGTAGATTCCATAAACATTCCAGTTGTAGCAATTGGAGGAATTAACTTGGACAATGCATCAGAATTAAGTGACACTGGAATTAAAGGATTATCTGTCGTTAGCGCAATAATGAGTTCCGATAATCCAAAAAAATCTGCAGAAAAGCTATTAAATATTTTTAATAGCTAATCTTTACTATTTTTTAAAGCTTCAACAGCAGCCAATTCTTTACCTGCAAGCATACTGATACAAGCTCCACCACCACTGCTTAAGTGACTCATCTGGTCTTCCAAACCAAGGCCTGCAGTAGCGGCCGCAATGTGCCCACCGCCAATAAGTGAGAAACCCTGAGAGTTTGCCATAGCATTAATTAAATCTTCTGTACCCATTGCAAATTTAGGATCTTCAAATACACCGGCAGGACCATTGGCAAAAATATATTTTGCATCCCTTATTTCTCTTGCATAAAAATCAATGGTTTTTACACCAATATCAAAAATAGATTCATTTGGAATTTCTGTACTGTCAATATCCACCCTCTCTCCATTAATTTCACATGCCACATCAATAGGATACTTTACCTTATCACCAAATCTGTCAATCAATTCTTTAGACTTGGCGACCATATCTTCATATCCCTTAGCGATGATGAATTTCTTATTCACTTCTCCGATGTCGGCACCAGATGCCCATAAAACGATGTTTCCAACAATACCGGTTGTCAAAATGGAATCCGCAGTTCCATTACTTAACACATTTTCCATAACATCAATGGAATCATCAGGTTTCATTCCACCAAGCAAAAATACGCATGGATGTTCCACATTGTCAAGCGCATCCTGAATTACGGTTAATTCTTTTTCCATTACTCTTCCAGCAGCAGAAGGAGTGTTTACGGTAAAACCGACTAATGATGCTTGAGAACGGTGTGCTGCTGCAAATGCATCATTAACATAATAATCAATTAATGGGGACAATTGAGTTACAAGATGGGTCTTAGATTGCTCCAACGGTGTTCTTGAAAGGGTTTCTTCTGAAAAAAATCTTACATTCTCCAGTAAAAGAATTTCATGAGGCCTTAGTGATTTGATTGCATCTTTTGCAGAGTTGGAAAATAATGAATCGACATATTTTACTCTCAAGTTAAGGATATCTGATAATGCTTCAGCATGCTGCGCTAAAGTTGAAAAATCCTTTTTGCCCGGACGAGACTGGTGGGCAAGAAGTACAACTTTTGCACCTTTGTTGGATAACTCCTTAACAGTCTGGGCATGTAATTTCAATCTAGTATCATCCAAAATAATCCCTGAACTTGGATCAACCGGAGAATTAATGTCAATTCTTACAAGCACTGTTTTATCTTCAACATCAAAATCATCAATTGTATTAAATTCTTTAACCATTTTCTCACTCTATAATTTACTTACCAAATCAAGCAAAGCATCCTTTGGACTTTCGGCCTTAATAATTCCAGATGCAAGCAATACTCCATCCGCACCCAAATCCATAGCGGCCTTCATATCATCACCGGTTGTTATTCCTGCACCGCACAAAACTTTAACTTTTTTATTAATTGCCTTTACTTCTTTTACTGTGTCTTCAACAACTTCAGGTTGTGCTTGGGATACGGGAATTCCAGTACCGATAAGTTCCGGCGGTTCGACAGCAACTGCAGTTGGTGATAATGTAGCAATTGCCTTTGAAGTCTCAATATTATTGGTACATACACATGATTCAATGTCATTTGCCTTACACATTTTTACAACTTCATCAATATCCGCAAGTTTCATTCTCTGCTCTGAATGATTAATTAAAGTACCGCTAATGCCCGCATCAATTAGAGTGTTGATTAAACTAGATCCTGTATGGCCTCCTGGAGATACGGGATCGATGTGTTGAGCAAAAATAGGAAGTGAAGTTTCTTCACTAATTCTGTAAATGTCTGCTGCTTGAGGAGCTGCAACCATAGTGATTCCAGATTCACTGGCAGCACTTTCCAAGTCATGTGCAAGTTCTAAAGCATTTAAACCACTTGATTCCAAATAAGTTTTATAGTTCAATATTACAATTGGAGTATCCATAATAATCCCACAATAACTTTATAATTAATTATTTATTCAACATTATTAATAAATTTTTGACTAGAAATTCGTGTTTTTGACAAATCAATATACTCCTGATTGATATCATAACATATATAATTCCGTTTATTTTGGATGCATGCTATTGCCGTTGTCCCACTGCCACAGAAAGGGTCCAGAACAACATCCCCCTCATAACTATACAAATTGATTAATCTATGGGGCAGTTCAACTGGAAATGGAGCGGGATGACCAATCTTTTTAGCATTGACCGCAGGAAATGTCCAGACACTTCGTGTCCACTCAATAAATTCATCCCGTTCAATCGTGTCCTTTTTAGTTTGATTCCTGTTTTTTGAATATGACTCCTTAGAGAAAACCAAAATATATTCATGATAATCCCTTAAAACTGGATTTGACGCCGACATCCAGCTTCCCCAAGCGCAGGACCCTCCCGCACTGGCAGACTTATCCCAGATAATTTCCCCGCGCATCAAAAATCCCAAATCCAACATGATTTCAATTATCATCGCATGAAGGGGAATATAGGGTTTTCTTCCGATATTTGCAATATTTATGCATGCCCTGCCTCCGGTAACCAACTTTTTGTAAACTTCGCCAAAAACATTAGTCAACAGCCCCAAATATTCATCCAAAGACAAATCGTCATCGTATTCCTTTCCAACATTATAAGGAGGGGAAGTAATCATCAGATGAATGCTGTCATCCGGTATTTCATCCATAATTTCGCTGGATTTGCAATAAAATTTATTCCGCACATTTTCCGGAACTTTATTCTCTTTATATTCAATATTCTTTGGTAACCTGAATTCATCAAATAGCTTTGAACTGTAAAACTTTTTTGAACTGTGAGACTCACGCACTACAGAGCCAAATGATTTTGTTTGAGTTTTTCTTGCCAAATTAAGACCCCTTTAAGAGATTTAGAAATTTCAATCCCTTGTTTTCATAATTGTTTTCCCAATTAGCCATTTCAATTAATTGACCCAGCTTTTTTGGATTTTCCATTCCTGAGAAAAAATTTAAATCCTGTTTAAATAATTGGTTCAAAGTAATATTTAACTCATTAATATTGTCCATGCGAATGAACCCATCATTATGGCTTCTTTTTCTTGTGTTTCCATGATTAAGGGGAAAAGGATTAATGGACCAGAAACCCTGAATAATTCCTGCACTCTTTAAAAAATCCGCTTTTTTACAAAATCCATTGGATAATGGGGCATTGCCCAAAACAATTAACGGAATTTTAGATGCCTTAACGTTGGAGACCCTAATGTCTATGCATTTTCCGATTGCCTTTAAAATGGAATCCGAACGGGTAAAGCTTGGACGTCCCTGATGGGTCCGGTAATCTCCAATTTCCCTGATGTGTGCTGTGTCCGCATCATATTCCCAATTCCAGACAATCGACATTTTAACCTCAAAAATCAATTTGACATCTTCAGGCATCAATATTTTCCTGTCTACATCGGAAAGGACAATATCTGCCGGTGACCTATGTGATATTCCAATTGAAGGTATTTGGGCCTGTTGAACAACGTGCAAGTCCGTGTCTTCAAGAATATGATTGAGCAGATTGCAAACCCAATCTTCGGTAAATTTTCCAATCAAAGAATTTCTGCCCTGAAGGGTTGATTTTGAACCCGAATATCCCTTCGGCCAATATGCAACATATCTCCCGTCATCAGTCTTATAGAACAGCTGTTTGTGGGATGCAAAATTTACTGATTTATCAAAAAATATTTTTTCCTGATTTTTACTCCATAATCTCATAACAATACATATTGAATTTAAACATATAAATAGATTAAATCAAATTAAGTAAATATTGTTCAATAAAATCAATATTGATTTGCACATATAAAAATGTATATATTAGCAAAACTAAAAATAAATTTGATTTTATGTCATTTACTGAAAGCCAAATCGAAAAACTGGAAAAAAGCGGATATAGATTTGTAGGAAAACATGGTCATGCCGCTGTTAAGACATGCCATTGGACAAGACAGAGCATATCAGATAAGGGAGTATGCTATAAGGAGAAATTCTATGGAATAAAATCCCACAGATGCCTTCAGATGTCCCCTGCCGTTCCGAATTGTCAGCAGGAATGTGAATTCTGCTGGAGAGATTTAACATACACCCAAACCAGCTGGCAAGATGAAGACTATGATGAACCGAAAGTCATAGTTGACGAAGCCATAAAGGCTCAAAATAACCTTCTGTGCGGTTTTTATGGAAATGCAAAGGCAAACAAGAAAAAATTAGAAGAGATGAAACATCCGACAAATGCCGCAATATCCCTTGCAGGCGAACCGACCCTTTATCCAAAAATCGATGAGCTGATTGGAGAGTTCAACCGCCGTGACTTTACGACATTTGTTGTAAGCAATGGCCAGTGCGTTGAGAGACTGCGCAATCTCGAAAACGATCCCTACCAGTTATACCTTTCCTTGGATGCACCTTCAAAGAAAATATTTGAAGACGTATGCCGACCTCGAATAAATGATGCATGGAGCAATTTAAATGAATCCCTTGAAACATTAGCCAGTTTCAACTCACGTACATGTATAAGAAACACCTGCGTTAAGGGAAGGAATATGGAAAATCCTGAAGAGTATGCGAAACTGATAAAAAAAGCCGATCCGGATTACGTTGAAGTGAAGGCATATATGTGTGTCGGGTCATCACGTGAAAGACTAACCATGGCCAACATGCCGACATTTGACGAAGTTAAAGATTTCGCTTCAAAAATTGGTGATGCATGCGGTAAAGAGTTAGTTAATGAATCTGAAGTTAGTCGAGTCGTATTGCTCGAGTGAATTTCCAGATACATTTAACCCTTTTGTGTATTGATTTTTTATAGCAAATTATTTTTAAGCCTTGACTTCTTTACAGAGTTCAACAGCTTTTTTAGCCGCCTTTTCCATTGAAGTTTCATATGAAATTCCGGCTTCATCCAAGATTCTTTGACCTTCTTCCTCATTGGTTCCGGTCAATCTAATTACAATAGGCACATCCCTTTCAACATTTTCCAGCGCTTTGATAACTCCGCGAGCGACATCATCGGCTTTGGTGATACCTCCCAAAACATTAAGGAAAACTACTTTGACAGGATCATAGTTGAGAACAATGTTTAAAGCCTGATTGATAATGTTTTCAGATGCTCCTCCACCAATATCAAGAAATGTTGCCGGTTCTCCACCATTGAGCTTAATCATGTCCATTGCGGTCAAGGTTAAACCTGCACCATTACCGATAACGGCAATATCTCCATCCAACTGAACAAAGTCCACTGCTTTTTTCTTATAGTGGAGCCTTTCAACCAGGTCCTGATGTCTGAATAGGGAATCGTTTTCAATGACAAGCTTAGCATCAGCAGCAATCAAACCGTTAGGAGTCAATACCAATGGATTTATCTCAGCAGTATCTGCATCATACTTTTCAAACACATTGTACAGTTTCCATATTATGTCTCCCATTGATGAAATCAATTCTGATTCGACACCCATCTTGCGTGCGATTTCACGTGCCTCATATGGTAAAAATTCAATCAAAGGATTAGGATAATATTTAATGATTTTTTCAGGGTTGGTTTTGGCCAAGTTTTCAATTTCAACCCCTCCTTCCTTACTGGCAAGAATTACTGGCCTTCTCGCACCTCTATCAATGGATACGGTGACAAAGTACTCGTTAAATATTTCTGCTTTTTCTTCAATCAAAAGATGTTTTACCTTTTCATCTTTAATTTCCATTCCTAAAATTTCATCGGCCACTTTTAGCGCTTCACCAGGGTTGTTGGCAAATTTCACACCGCCTGCTTTACCTCTGCCCCCAGTTAAAACCTGTGCTTTGACAACAACCGGAACATCCATTTCTGAGCAAATGGACATTGCCTCTTCCGGAGAATAAGCAACATGGCCTTCTAAAATCGGAATTCCTTCTTGATTAAAAATTTGTTTTGCTATATTTTCAAAAAATCTCATTATATACACCTATTCTGCTAAAGCATATCCCGCTTCGAAAGCTTTAATATTCTTTTCCTCTGTACCTTTAGGAACACTGGCTTCAATAGCATTTATAGCCGCTTGTTTGGATATCACTTTAGTAATTTTTGTAATTGCTCCAACCATGACAATGTTAGCTACAATTTTAAGCCCAATTTCATCAGTAGCTGTTTTGGTTGCTGGAGCTTCATAAACCTTAATGTTATGCTCTTCAACAAAATCCTTAACGTCCTCGACGTCAGTTGTTCCAGGATCAACTATTAAAGTTCCATTATCTTTCAAATCAACAATATATTTGAGCAAAGCCTCGTTGGACATTGCCACTAAAATATCCGGATTTTGAACCTTCGGATAGTCAACTTCGGTGTCGCTAATTACAACTTCACACTTGGAAGCTCCACCACGAGCTTCCGGACCATAAGATTGGGTTTGGACAGCTTCCTTTTCATCAAAAAGACTTGCTGATTTACCTAAAATAATTCCTGCAAGAATTATTCCCTGACCCCCGAATCCGCAAATTCTAATTTCAGTTCTCATATTATCCACCTATAATTCTGATTCATATGCAGAATTGATAAGAGTTTTCTTACCAGATTTTTCCACACTAATTTTTTCAAGGTTTTCGGTAAATTCGTCTCTTTGAGTGTTAGCAAATTCACCAACAACAATTTTACCTTCCAGTTCTTTTGCATTCATCCTATCTGCAGCAGATTTAAATACAGTATTGGCTTTCATTACTGCAGCCATTGCAGTAGGAGTTCTGAGTTTGTTTTTACGGCCAAAGTAAGTTGGACATTGGGTTGCAACTTCAATAAATGAAAAACCATCATTTTTCAATCCGTCTTTAATGGACAATACTAGGTTTTCCATCTGAACTGTTGTCCATCTTGCAGAATAAGTGGCACCTGCAGCTGCAACAAGTTCAGCCAATTTAAATGGAGCGTCCAAATTACCATAAGGCGCAGTTGTTCCAAAACTGCCTTTAGGAGAAGTAGGACTGATTTGACCACCAGTCATCCCATAAATATTATTATTGATACAAATAACGGTCAGATTAATATTTCTTCTGGCCGCATGAATTAAATGATTTCCTCCAATGGATGCGGCATCACCATCACCGGTAAATACAACAACATCCAGGTCCTTATTTGCTGTTTTCAAACCTGTTGCAAAACTTAACGCTCTTCCATGAGTAGTATGAAGAGAATCGCATTTCAAATAACCCGGAATTCTTGAAGAACATCCTATTCCGGAAACCATTGCAATATTGTCAAAGTCCATATCAGCTTTTTCCATAGCTGCAAGAAATGCATTGATGATTGCACCATTTCCACAGCCCGGACAGAAAATATGAGGCAGCCTGTCCTCTCTTAAATATGGGAGAAATCTATTTTTATTTTCAGACATGTTAGTTTCCTCCTATCTTATCAATCTCTTCTAAAATTTCATCAGGAGTTGGCAATAAACCTCCAATGACTCCCATCAAATGAACATCAGTATCCTTAAGTACCCTATCAACTTCATAATACATCTGACCCAAATTCATTTCAACGACAATTACGTCACTGGCGTTTTCAGCAATTTCCTTTATCTGTTCATCAGGGAACGGCCATGGAGTGTCTATTTTGATATATCCTATTTTCTGATTATTGGCTCTTGCCCTGTTTACCGCTTCAACGGCAGACCTGACAGGAGCACCATATGAAATAATAATGATGTCAGCATCTTCACAGTTTTCAGATTTGACAGAGCAGATTTTATCCTTATTTTTTAAAACCTTATCACAAATCCTTTGAACAAGCTTGTCATGAGTTTCAGGATTATTGGTATCCGGATAACCTCTTTCATCGTGAGTAAGTCCGGTTACATGAATATTGAACCCGTCACCGAATGCCGGCATCGGAGTGGTTCCGTTTTCAATATTTTCAAACGGCAAATAATCGTCAGTTTTTTCAGGCCTTTTTCTTGCAACGATTTCAATATTATCTTCTACAATGATTTTTTCTCTCATATGTCCTATAACT
Organism: Methanobrevibacter sp.; assembly: GCF_045120835.1. Lineage (GTDB taxonomy): Archaea > Methanobacteriota > Methanobacteria > Methanobacteriales > Methanobacteriaceae > Methanocatella. The sequence continues at coordinate 3,776 of NZ_JBGVFE010000100.1, read as the reverse complement.
TCATCAGCCATGACAAATACCGGGCATCTGTACTCTTCCGCCAAGTTGAATGCCTTAATTGTAAAGTCAAAAAATTCCTGAACGCTTGATGGAGACAATGCAATAGGTTCATAATCACCATGGGATCCCCAACGGGCCTGCATCATATCACCCTGTGCAGCCATAGTTGGTTGAGCAGTTGAAGGAGAACCCCTCTGAACATCAACAACAACGATTGGAGTTTCGCTCATGAATGCGTAACCTATATTTTCCTGCATTAATGAAATACCCGGACCGGAAGTTGCTGTCATTGATTTGGCTCCTCCCCATGAACCTCCAATGATGGCTCCAGCAGATGCAATTTCATCTTCCATTTGAACGAATGAACCCCCTACTTTCGGCAATTCACGAGCTAAAGTTTCTGCAACTTCTGTGGATGGAGTGATAGGATAACCTGCAAAGAATCTGCAGCCTGCAGCTATCGCCCCTTTTGCGCATGCCTCATTTCCTTGAATAAAAAATTCTTCAGCCATATTATACACCTACTTTTCCTTCCTTGTGAATAACGGATTAAAGTTAACATCTTCTTTCATCCACCAGTTTTCAGGCAAATCCACTGTTATTGCCTGGTCAGGACATGCAACTTCACAGGTACCACATTTAGTGCATCGCTCTTCGAATTTCACATATGGTAATTGAACCCCTTTTTTATTGACATCAGGAGATATTGCATATACATTCTTATAACACATGAATAAGCAAAGATGACATCCTTTACACAAATTTTCATCAATAATAATCAATTTAAAATCTCCTCATTTATTTATGATAAATAAATATAGAATGTATATTATTTATGTTGATAAACATTTAAATATCTTATGCGAAATTATGACAAATTAGAAAGTTTATTAAAAATTAAAATAAAATAATTACTATGAAGAATTTGACTACGCCAATCAGTGATGAAGACATAAATGGCCTGAAAGTCGGTGATCAAATCACTATTTCAGGAACAATCTACACCGGCCGAGATGCTGCACTTCCCCAACTTGTCGAATTGATTGAAAATGATGAAGTTCCTTTTGATTTGAAGGGTTCGGCAATCATGCATACTGCATTCAGCGATGCAGGCATTGCTCCAACCACAAGCAGCAAGGTTGAAATTGAATCATCAATCCCCGTTTTGAGCAAGAACGGAGTTAAAATTCATATCGGAAAAGGAAGGTTAAGCGATGAAAGCGTCAACAGCCTAGATGAAAACAATTCCATTTTTGTGATTACCCCTCCCGTTGCGGCATTGCTTACAAGCAAGGTCCTAGAAAAAAAATGCGTTCTTTTTGAAAATGAAGGCATGGAAGCGATGTATGAATTAAAAGTAAAAGAAATTCCTGGAATTGTTGCAGTCCAGGGCAAAAAAAGAATCTGATTTGTCACGTTTTCTTAAACGGCTTCTTTTCATTGAACAAATCAACATCAAGAGACTTATTTTTAAATGATACAATCAATGTACATATTGCATCACCGGTAACGTTAACCGCCGTTCTGAACATGTCCAGGATATGATCTATTCCAAAGATTATTCCTATTGCGGCTACAGGCAGACCTACTGAATTGAACACCATAGTCAATGTTACGAGTCCCACTGAAGGAACTCCCGCTGTTCCGATTGAAGCCAATACCGCTGTGAAAATTACTGTTAAAAGTGCAGAAGTTCCCAAATCAATACCGTATGCCTGGGCAGCAAACATGACGGCAACCCCCTGCATGATTGCAGTGCCGTCCATATTGATTGTGGCACCCAAAGGTATGGTAAATGATGAAACCTCTCTTGAAACACCCATTTCCTCCAGGCTTTCCATGTTCAATGGAATTGTAGCATTTGATGTTGAAGATGAAAATGCGAAAAACATCACTGATATGAACCTTTTAAAGAAGTGAATTGGATTGAGCCGTGTGAACAATACAAGAAGCGATGGATAAACAACAAATGCCTGAATGGCCAAACCGATGAGAACACATAGGATATATTTTCCCAGTGGAAGCATGCCCTCAAATCCAAGTCCCGCAAATGTCCTGGCCATAAGACAGAACACCCCAATAGGAGCGAATTTCATAACAATTGAAGTCATTTCCATCATGATCTTATTTCCCTGAGTGAAAATGTCATTAATCAATTGGGTTTCCTGCTTCAGTTTGGCTAAAATAATACCCACCAATATGCCAAATAAAATCAGAGGCAGCATGTCTCCGTTGGCCAGTGAAGTGAATGGATTGTCCGGCACTATGTTTAAAAGAGTGTCAGTCATGGTCTGATTCATAGTGACATTTGAAGCTTGACCCAATCCGGCCATATTTAAACCTAAACCGGGTTTAATCAAAATGCCTATGCCCAGAGCAATAGTAACTGCCAGAGCAGTTGTTATTAGGTAAATAAATATTGTTCGCCCTCCGATTGTACCGATTTTGCGTATATCAGAAATTGATGACACACCAACAACAATCGAACAGAAGACAAGCGGCACAACAAGCATTTTCAATAATTTGATAAATAAGTTTCCGCCCAAGTAGAAAACATTATCAACCAGAATTACATTTTTAATAAATGTGTTTGAAACATAGAAATTTAAAAATAAACCAACGAATGCCCCTAGAAGCATTCCTATTAATATCCAATTACCTAGACTTATCCTCTTTAGTTTGGCCAACATCAAAAATAGTTTTGTATGAAATATCTAAAATAATTTTTGTAAAAAAAAGTTAAAAAAAGAAGACTATTCTTCGTCTTCTTCATCTTCAGTTTCTTCTTTTTTCTCGAATGCATCTACGAAATTGACTTTGGTAATCTCTTCGATGTTATCCCATATGTCTTTAGCGATTCTGAATCTTGCAAAGGTAATGTCCATGTAGGATTGTTGGTCGAATTTGGACATTTCATCCAATTTGATGTTTGCAACGCCATCGACAATGTCGATTTCGGTTTTATCAATGTCAACATTAGGATTGGAGTAGTGTAACTCAATCATGCTTTTGATTTTTTCCTCTTCATCATCGATTATTTCTGTCACTTCAACATCATAAACCAAGTCTCTTCCAGCCAATTCGTGGTTGAAGTCAACTTTTACTCTTCCACCGTTTACGGTTAGGATTTTACCGGTTGCACCTTCAGATTGGATTCTCATACCTTGAACAGGAGTCATGCCTTGTTTTTTGAATTCTCTCATAGGCACTAATTGAATTAAGGAAGGATCCCTAGGACCGAATGCATTTTCGGAATCCACTTCAATAGTTTTTTTGTCTCCTTCATCCAATCCGATGATTGCTTCTTCGATTGCAGGCAATAAGTGGTTTCCACCTACAACAATAGGAATTGCCTTGTAGGTTTTGTTTTCATCAAATATTCCAGCTTCTTGTGCAATTTCATCATAAGTAGTATCAAATACGTCATCTGTGTCTTTAATTTTACCAGTAAAGTTTACTCTAACAAAATCTCCGTTATCTATAGCCATAATATTAACTCCTAATAATTTTGATTAAAATAATTGTTAATAAATATAACATTAGTATTAGTGGAAATATCAACAACTTTCTCTTCACACTAATTATACAATAAATAATTATGTTCTTTTTACTTTATAAATTATACTGTTGGAAGTCATGCACCGAAACTTAAGTAGTTTTTTCCAGAATTTTAAATTTTCAATGATTTTAATAACATTGTTATACTTCTGTTGGACAGAGAATCAAAATTTTTATTAATAAAAAGAACAATAAGTAATTATTGAAAAGAATAAATA
>NZ_JBGVFE010000099.1:0-23327 GCF_045120835.1 Methanobrevibacter sp. | reverse complement strand
TCTTGCTAAAGCACGAATAGTTGCTTGTGCACCAGGTCCAGGACTTCTAGGTCCATTTCCACCAGGAGCTCTTACTTTAATATGTAATCCAACAAATCCTTTTTCTTTAGCATCATCAGCTATTCTAGTTGCTGCAGCCATAGCTGCGAAAGGTGAAGCTTGTTGTCTGTCTGCACGTACAACTCTTCCACCGGACCATTGGGAAATAGTTTCAGCACCAGTAATATCTGTTACAGTAATAATAGTGTTGTTGAATGATGAGTAAATATTAGCTATACCCCATTTTTCATCTTTTGCCATAGTTACACCCTTTATTCTTCTGTATTAGCTTTATTATCCTTTGCTTTGTTGTACTCTTCAATTTGTTTTGCTACAGGTGAAGAGCGGTAAAATCCGATGTCGTTTTCTTGGCCATCCAATACTACATAGCTTGGTGAATTGATTTTTTTACCATTTAAAGCTATGTGACCGTGTACAACAAACATTCTTGCTTCTTTAGGAGTACGAGCTAAACCTTTTTTAAACACAATGGTTTGTAATCTTCTTCTTAAGATATCTTCAACATTTAAATCTAGGATATCTTCAAGAGCTGCACCTTCAGGCAAAACACCGGTTCTAGCTAAGTGTCCTAATAATTCTAATTTTTCTTCTTGCATTTGATCAGCATCGAAACCAAGTAAGTACCTTGCTTCCCTACTGTATCTTCTAACTAAAGTATCGGCTTTCCAAATTTCTTTTTTGTTTTTTAAACCGTATTTAGCCATTAATTTATTTTCATTTTTAATTCTTTCCGCATTCCAAGGATGTGGTGGTGTATTATACTTTTTCCTTGATTTTCTAGGTTGTCCCATTAAAACATCTCCTTATAAAATTGAATTTAAATAATTTAATTTATAAAAAAAGTTCTTGCCTATCCTCTTGAACGTTTTACACCAACGGTAGAACTTTTTCTGAAAGTGGATTTGGTTCTTTGACCTCTAACAGGTAAACCAACTTCATGTCTTCTACCTTTGTAGCTTCTGGTCTTTTTCATTCTGTTTAAATCATCTCTTAAAGTCATGTCAAGATCTGATTCAATCAAGTGAATGTTGTCACCAGTTTCATAGTCTTCTCTTCTGTTTAACATCCAAGCTGGAATGCCAAAGTCAAGAGGGTTTTCTAAAATTTCTTCAATTTTTAAAACATCTTCGTCAGCAATGTATCCAATTTTAGCATCTAAATCCAAGTCTAAAACGCGACAGATAGTTTTAGATAAAGAGATTCCAACACCTTTGATTTCAGTTAAAGCATGTTCAATGGTTTTGTTACCACTGACGTCTTTTCTTGAAATACGTACTAAATGTTTGAATTCGTCTTCCATTAAATAACCTCCATTTATAGAGCGAACCTACGAGACGTAAAATATAGATTCGAATGTTTTGAATTTCAAAACACAGTTTTTTTCAACAGTTATAAACTTAGCATATTGGCTAAGAGTGCAATAAATATCAGTTTAACAAGTATTTTTAAATATCAAAAAAATATAGTTAAAAACTAATAAACGCCGAGACTGGGATTTGAACCCAGGAGGGCTGAACGCCCACGAGATTTCCAGTCTCGCGCCTTACCAGGCTAGACTATCTCGGCATTGAAATAGTTAGCAATACTTGTACATCATATCATCTAGGATAATATGATAACATAATATATTTACTTTAACCTATATAAAGGTATTGATTATAACAGTGATTTTTCAAAAAAAATCGATTTTAGCATATTAATATTTTTAGAATGGCAGACTTGAATACTTGGCATGTATCCTGCAGGTCTTGGTATTCCAATTGGCAATCCTTCCCAATGAATTGCTGTCATCACTGGCATCGCCGCAAATCCAGTATTTGCCGATGTGGACCTGAGCCCATACATGACCGTAGACATGTCCGCTGTTGAATTTGCAAACCCCATGAACATATCTTGCCTTAAAGCCGGCAGTTCTCAACATACAAACCAACAAGTGTGCACTGTCAACACAATTTCCTTTTTTGGCCTTCAATGTGCCGGAAGATCCATACTTGGTATCATAATAAAAGCTGTATTTAATGTCATCCCTTACAAAATTAAATATGGCTTTAGCCTTGTCCACCTTGCTCTTCAAACCTTTTGTCAATGATTTCACTTTTGCCTTGATTTTTGCATTTCCCACTTTACAGTGGCTGGATGATTTCAAATAGGCAGATGAAGCGGACGCACTTTTCTCATTAATGCCGTTGCGGAATTTGGAAAGCTTTACCTCAATAGGTTTAACAACCTTGCTGGAAAGATGCTCATTGTTGCCGATGAACTCCGCTGAAACCTTATATTTTCCAAGCTCAACACTGGTTTTGACTGTTGCATATCCGTTTGAGGAAGTAGTTGCAGTATATGTTTTGGAGGCGAGTGTTAACTTAACGGTTCCTCTGGAAACCGGGTTTCCATTCAGATCTGTCAATAAAACCTTAAATGTCTGTGAAGAATCCTTGTATGTGGTTGCGCACTTCCAGGTGAGTCTTGAATCGCTTCTTTTGAAAACTTCTATTTCACAATTTCCTGAAGTTCCGTTCAATTTGGAATCCCCTTGAAACATATAATTGACATCATACTTTCCGATTTTAAGATTAATAGGCAAATACACCATTCCCTTTCCATCGGTTGTGAGGAAGTAAGTTTTGCCATCAACATTCAGATTCACTGTTTTTTTAACCAGAGGAACATTACCTGCAGTCAATGCAAGCTTAAATAAAGTGCCTGCACCATAACCGAAGGATTTTGTACCCTTAACTGTTAATGAAGTGTCTGAAGTGCCCAATACTGTAACATAATTGGTTGCCTTTGAAGCCTTGAAGAATTTGCTTCCGCCATAGCTGTATTCAACCTTGTAAAAACCGTTTTTTAAAGAAGGCATCTGAAGGCGGGCAATGCCCTCCCCATCGGTTTTTCTGGAATATGTCTTGCCGTCAATTCTGATTTTGATAGTCTTTCCTGAGTTTGAACTGTCTCCCAATGCGGTAGAAAGCCTAACCCCAATCTCTTTGGCATCACCCGGAAGCAGCGTATAAAACTCAGTATTCAATCTGGTGGATGCCTTTCTTTTATAAATCTTTATTTTATAAGTTTTTGACAATCCGTCCTTATTATAACAAACAATTTTATATGTTCCCTTTTTAAATTTCTTCAATGACAAGCTCACTTGCCCATAGGAATTTGTTTTGGCCCTGTGGGTTTTGCCCTTAATTTTGTATTTGACATATTTCTTAGCCAATGCCTGTCCATTGCTATTGAAAAATTTGACTGTGAACCTTTTGCCTTGCCCTTCTACCTGATTGACATTACTTGAACTTATTGTTGATAAAATTACAAATTTTGAAATTAGCCTATAACCAGTAACCGGATCAGTCGATATGATTTCATATGTGCCAGGCTTCAAATCCACAGCAATATTAACAAAGCCGTTTGCATCGGTATTTTGAACATGTTCATTTCCGGCGACATTTACGCTGACCATCCTATTTGCCAATGGATTTCCCAAACTGTCGAAGAATTGTGCTGTAAATGGAGTAGTCCCCTTGTAATATTTTGTAATGTCATTTGCCTTGACGGTGGATTGTATGTCAAGGGTTGCGGATAGGGTGCAGTTTTCATAGGAATCGTCCCCTAAAAAATTGGCATTGACTACATATCTTCCAGGAGCCAAGTCCAGTTTGAAACTTGCAACACCATTGCTGTCTGTTTTTGAGCCATAATCAACATCATTTATGCTGATGGCAATCTCCTTATCGCCAAGCAATGATGAGCTATTTAAATCCTTTAAAATTACATTGTAAGATCCCTTATAGTATATGCCTGATGTCTGTGAAGTCAATTCGGTTGTGTTTTTAGCAGTCCCGCTCAAATAATCTTCATGAAAATCAGAAAGGCTACCGCAATCATTATTTTCAATTTGAAGATTAGCATCATCACTGGAACGTGACATATTCAAATCGGTTACATCCGCATCACTTGCTTGAGCCACACCAATTGAAAATACAATGACGAAAATCAGAAAAACAGCAGAGAATACCCTTTTAAACAAAATAAATTTCCTCCATTACAAATTTCAACTTATATAATTATTTAATTAAAAAATTTTATTTAAATATTATGTTTGAATGAAAAACTTTATTTTAAATTATTTGTTAATATATAATTTAGGTGAAAAAATGAGTATCATAATAATTATAATAACTATTATCTTAGTTGTTTTTATTATTGGAACAATAATACATATGTACAACAATCTTGTTGGACTCAGAAACCGTGTAAAAAACAGTTATGCACAGATTGATGTTCAACTTAAAAGAAGAAATGATTTAATACCAAATTTAGTTGAAACCGTAAAAGGCTATGCTTCACATGAAAAAGGAGTATTGGAAGAGGTTACAAAGGCAAGAACTGGAGTTATGAATGCAAGTTCAATTGAAGAAACCAGCACAGCTGATAATCAGTTGACCGGCGCATTAAAAACTTTATTTGCAGTTGCAGAAAACTATCCTGACCTAAAGGCAAACAGTAATTTCCAGCAGCTGCAAGCTGAATTAACCGATACCGAAGATAAAATTTCCTATGCAAGACAATTCTACAATGATGTAGTTTTAAAATACAACAACACTTGCCAACAATTCCCAAGCAGCCTTTTAGCAAGACTGTTCGGATTTAAGGAAGAAACCTATTTCCAAGCACCTGAAAGTGAAACCGCAGTACCTGAAGTGAACTTTGAGTAGGTGAAAATTATATGAATGTTAAAAAAACATTTACTATAATTTTTCTTTTTTTATTGTTATTTTCAACACTATCCGGCGTTGCGGCAGATGATGATAGAAGTTACACTATCGATTGGGCACATATCGAACTGACAGTCGAAAAAAACGGCATATTGCATGTAGATGAACGTTTTGATTATTCCTTTGAGGGCAAATTCAATGGAGTATACAGGGACATTCCCCTAAAGCCTGGAGAAAGCATAGAAAATATCCAAGTGCAGGCAGATGGGGCATATCCTGTTCTGGTCGAAAGTGACGAGGACGGATATAAACATCTGAAAATCTATTTATATTCTGATGAAGCACATACCAAAAGCATCAGAGACTGTGAAGTTTCAGTCTACATCAGTTATGACATGAAGAATGTCGTTACCCTTTTCAATGATGTTGGAGGACTACAGTACAAGCTATGGGGCGAGCAATGGGATGTTGGCGTTGGCAAAATTACTGCAGAAGTGAATCTGCCTGGAGACAATGGCAATGAATACTTTTTAAACCCACAGGAGTATAACAAATCAAGCAGTCTGGACAAGGACACAATAACTGCCAAAACTACCTCAATTCCAAAGGGAGAATTTTACGAACTGCTTGTCCTGATGCCGTTGAATGATTTTGAAGATGCAACCTATGCAAAACATGCAAATCAGAACGGCAGAGACATGATTATGAAAAACCTCAATGATAGTGTGAACGGACGCAATTTCTGGAACTTCACATACCTTGTTTTAGGTTTATTGTCCCTGTTAAGTCCGATAATTGCATTCCTCATCTATATCCTATTTGGAAGGGAACCGAAAGTCGACTATGACGGAATTTATGAAAGGGAACTTCCGACCGATGACCCTCCAGAAGTTGTAAATGCAATGTATGCGACAGGAGAAATCGGAAAGCCAAATATGGATGGTTTTGAGGCAGTGATTCTGAATCTAATCGATAAGAAGATTTTAGGTATTGAAACCGTTGAAAACGAAGACACTGACACAAAGGATTTATACATCAAGTTCAAAGCAGATGCCGACAGGCTTGAACCAAACGAAAGAAAGGTTTATGACATCCTTCATAACTTCGCTTACGAAGGTACATTGAATTTGTCCAGTCTAAATTCAAGCTTATCCCATGAATCAAATGCCAAATGGTTTATGGAACAGTATGGCATATGGCAAGATGAAATCAAAAACGGTTTAGATACCAAAGTCAATGAAGAATTCAGCAGCACAGGCACCACCCTTGCAAACATACTCGGATTGGGTGGAATAGTCCTTGGTATAATCATGGCCGCTTTAGGATTCATGACCAACCTGCACAATGGAATTTATGCACTCGGCGGAGGAATATTTCTAATAATATTTTCTGCAATGATCCTGCACATGGATGATGACAAATTTGGAAAATGGACTCCTGAAGGACGTGTGAGATACCTCAAATGGAAAAACTTCAAGAATTTCTTAAAGGACAACAGTTTAATTAACGAACACCCTCCAGAATCAATAGTTATTTGGAGAAAGTATATGATTTATGGAGCCTCTCTTGGAGTAGCTGACAAGGTTTACAAGGCCATGAAACTGCAGGAGCAAAACTTCCCTAATTATTATGATGATGATGTCTTCCTGTACCACCATTTCGGAGGATACTACATGATGCATCATGCGATAATGACCGGTGAGACTGCTGCACATCCTTCATCCGATACAGGAGGCTTTGGTGGCCTCGGAGGAGGATCAGGAGGTGGAGGTGGAGGAGCGTTCTAGCTTCTTCACAAAAATTTTTTTAATGGACGATGTAATAAATACATTACATAATGATGTAAAAAAATAAAAGAAAGTTAAATGAATATAACTCTCTTTAATTATTCATTGCTTTTAGGCAAATAAGGAATTATTGCTTCAGCCAATTTGCTGAGCGGCATAGTTTGTATCCAAACTTTTCCAGGACCTGTTAATTTTGAGAAGAACAATCCTTCTCCGAATAGAATGTTTTTAGCGCCCTTTACCCTTTCAATGTCAAAACCGACAGACTCTTCCATAGCTGCAATGTGTCCCGGATCAAGCAGTAATTTTTCTCCAGGCTGCAAATTATATTCTATTACTTCCCCGTCAATTTCCAAAAATACCATTCCGTTTCCTGTAAATTTTTGAAGAATGAAACCTTCTCCACCAAATATTCCAGCGCCGAGACTTTTCTTGAAATATATGTCTAAATCTACACCCTCTTCAGCTGCCAAAAATGCATTTTTCTGACCGATGATTGTATTGGTTCCATCCAATCTGATTGGCATGATTTTTCCGGGAGTACGAGCCGCAAATCCAATTTCCTGGTTGTCTTCTTCAGCAGTGAAAAAGTTTAAAAATATTGTGTCTCCGGATAATGCTCTTCCAAGCCCTTTTAGAAGACCTCCGCCAGTATTGGTTTCCATTGTCATTCCGGAAGTCATGTAAGCCATAGCTCCGGTTTCATTTTTCATTATTTCTCCCTTTTGCAATTTGCAAACTACAAGAGGGAATGAACCTCCTCGAATTTCATATTCCATCATATCACCTTGAATATTTTATAATTATACTTTAAGGTTTATACTATAAAATTATTAAGGTTGGACCTCCTTGTCTAAAAGAAGTTCAAAGCAATATCCGATTTACAAAATCCCGGATGAAATCCGATAATTGTGAAAAATTATAAGAAGTTTAGTAAAATCTAAAATTACTATAAAAAAAAGAAAAAAAGAGTAATTAAACTCTTTTTTGAGATTTTCACTATTATTTGGCTTTAATGTTTGCATTGACAGACAGCTTATTATACAGTTTGTTTCCACCGTAAGTAATGACCGCCTTGTAAGTTCCCCTTTTCTTCAGGTTTTTGATTTTGAAGGTCGCCTTACCTTTGCTATCGGTAGTCGCCTTAAAGGTCTTGCCTTTAACTTTCAAAGTAACCCGTGCATTTTTAATTGCATTGCCATTGCTGTCCTTTAAAGTTATTTCATATTTTTTAGTTTTGACTTTCACCTTGAATGTCTTTGCCTTGGCATCCATTTTTGGATTTGCCTTTATAACTGTGACCTTAATGTCATTTGATGACTGGTCATAGACTGAATTGCCATCAAAGGTTATTTTGGCAACGTATGTGTTAGGGTCCAAAGCATTAGTTGAAACCTTAATCTGACCGCTGTTGTCTGTGTTAAATGATTTGACACCATTCAAATCAACTGTGAGTTTAGCATTGCGGACTGCATTGCCGTTGGTGTCTTTCAATGTAATTACCAAATCCCCGTTGCCGTTATAACTAACAGTGATTGGATCTCCGGTTAGCTGTGTTTTAATTTTATTAACTTCTATAGTCACATTATTGGAACTGCTTTCAACGTATTTTCCTTCACCTGCAAATGTTGCATTAACTGTGTAAATGCCAAAAGGCAAATCACTTAAAGTCAAATTGCCCTTACCATTGACAATGCCTATAAGGTACTCCTTATCATTGACATTAACTGTTAGGACATTATTAATGGCCTGATTTAAAACAAAATCAACAACAACACTATCTCCAACAGATATGGAAGAATTATCAATGCTTACAGATAAGCTGGTAGGAATCTTCTTAACTTCCAGCTGTTTAACATCCGAAGAGTTGCCTGAATGTTCATTATCCCCATCAAATATTGCCTGAACATCATAAGTGCCGTTCGCCAAATCGGAAATAGTGAAAATTCCAACACCCTTATTTACAACAACATTGTAAGAATTGGAGCCAATATTCAGCCTGATAACTCCTGTAACAGTTGAATTTATATTAACTCTAACAATAACCTCATCACCAACAAACACAGAATCCTTATTCAGACTAATGGATACTGAAGAGGATATATTATCCCCAGTGACTGTTAAATTCAATGCATTGGAAGTGGATCCATTGTATCTATCATCACCGGCAAATACTGCATTAATAATGTACTCATCTTTATTTAATCCATATAAAGTGAAACTGCCTTTACCGTTAACAAGACCTACAGTATTATTATTTCCATTAACTTTAACAGTAACAACAGCGTTTATTGACCGATTCAAATTAACGCTAACAACAGCAGAATCATGATAGCTCATGGAAGTCTTATCTATGCTAATGCTTAGACTAGTAGGTATATTGCTAACAAATAATGATTTAACCTCCGAAGTGCTAGGGGCATATTTACAATCGCCCTCAAATATTACTTCAACATCGAGAACAGCTTTAGCTAAATTAGAAACAGAATACATTCCACTGCCCTCAACAACAGCAACATCATAAAACTTATCGCCAACCCTCAATTTAACGGTACCGCTGATTTTAGGATTCATGGAAACATAAATATACGCATCATCGCCTGCAATGATTGTAGACAAGAAATCCATATAAACCTCAGTATCAATTCTTGAAACATTAAAATCCTTTGAAGATGATACGTTAGATTTATACATATAATTACCATCAAATGTGGCAATAACCGTTAAAGTATCATTATTAACTGGAGTATATACATGAGTGACCACATCAGAATTATCAACATATTCCGTGTATTTTGCGCCGTTAATGGTAAATGTCACATTACCTTTGACGACATTGCTCAATTTGGCCTTGAGTATTACTGGCTGGTTAACATAAATAACTTCATCAATATTTTCGACATTGATTGTTAAATCATTTTTAGTTACATGGACAGTTGCGCTTGTAGAATATCCAGTGTAGTTTTCATCACCTGCCAAATCGAAACTCAAGACATATTGGCCTTCATATTTATCAGCAATACTAATCTCATAACTTCTTTGAGCACGATACTTATTATAATACACGCCATTAACACAGAGAGTCAAATCACCAGTGGAATTTGTCGTAGTAACCGTAAACTCAATATCCTCACCAACATGGAAAAATTCGCTACAATTGATTTGAATAAGGGAATTATTCGGTAAAACTACAAATTTAGTGGATGCACTTACATTATTATTACAATAATCGTTGCTGAAGAACTTGACATCAACCTCCTTACTACCTCCACCCAAGCCATATAGGGAAACATTAGCCTTACCATCTGACACGGTTCCATTAAATGTTTTGCCACCAACGGTGACATTTACAGTACCATTGGCATTATTTCCAATATGAACAGTTACATAGGCAATTCTAGGATACGTAATATCCTCAACATTTACATAGATTGTAGGAGTTACTCTTGAAACAGTGAACCTAATATCATTTAATGTTAGCTCCCCATATTTATCATCACCGTAAAATAGTGCTGTGGCAACATAATTTCCCGCAGGCAATTTGGAAGCCTCAATCAGAGCCTTCACACTGCCATTGTATAATTGATGGTCGCCCGCATTAATTGAAACATTTCCATTAAAGTCATCGGCACAATCAACAACAAACAATGCATTATCAAGAGCGCTTACATTCAATGCAATGACATTGGCCCTTAACTCTTCACCAATCAAATCATCGTCAGTTATTCCTAATTTATCAGAATATGAGTTTTCAACCGTTTCCGGTGCGGAAATTTCTACATTGCCTTCTGTTGAAGCATTGTTAGTCGAATCTTTCGCACCAACATAGTTATCATCATCTATCACTTGATTATCTTCATTAATTTCCAAGTTATCCTGCAAATCTATTGCAGTTATTGCCGTATCATTTACCTCACTGGCACAAACGCTTACCATAGTGAACAGGCAAATAACTAAGCATAAGATAAGAAAGAATTTTTTGAATTTCATTTATTTTACTCCAAATTTTTTTATTTAACGTATAGATATTTTATTAAACCAAATATTTAATTATTTCCAAATGAGCAGACTTCATCACTATCACATAATATATAGTTTGCATTGTTTAAGACAATTTTAAAAAAAACCAAACAGAAAAAAGACAATAATTAAAAATCTACTTCCAAAATCTTGGATAAACATTGTGTGGAACCTCCCAATATTTGATTAAATAATAATACAAAGTTATATTAAAAGTATTACTCATAAAATTAGATAAACAATAAATAAATCCATAATCATCAATGAGTTTTAGTCAAAATACCTCACACAAGGTAAAAAAAAAACACTTATTTTTATCACCCAGTATATAGGAAGTTGTAAAAAAAAAGAAGAAAAGTAAGTAACTGGGCCAGAAGCCGAGTTACTTGATGACGATTTTAACTTTCTTGCTTACATTGTTGTAATATTTGTTTCCCTTAAAGCTAACTGTAGCTTTGAATTTACCTTTTTTAGTTAATTTCTTAATTTTAAAGGTTGCCTTACCTTTGGCGTTTGTTTTTGCCTTGAATGTCTTTTTTCCTATCTTGAGGGTGACTTTAACCTTATTGATTGGTTTTCCCATATTGTCCTTTAAGGCAATCCCATATTTTTTGACCTTTTTAGACCTTTTGAATTTTTTCACCTTGGCAGTCATTTTCGGAGTTGCCTTTTTAACCGTGATCTTGACATCTAAAGCGGATCCCGCATAGCTGCCATCTCCTCCGAATACTATTGTTGCAGTATAGGTTTTTACCTCCAGATTGTCTGTGGACAGCTTTACCTGGCCTTTTGAATCAGTGATCAGGAGTATTGTCCTTCCGTTCAACATGACTGAAACGTTCCTGCCTGATATCGGACGATTTTTTGAATCGGTCAATGTTACCGTGAGATATTTTCCGCCATTGTAAACGGTAGTCACTGAACCTGCGACAATAGTTGTATTGAGCTTTGAGGTAAATGCCTTGATGCACACGTTTGTATCGTTCATCTTTTTATAGGACAAACTTCCCAATTCCATATACAGCACGTCTGTAGCCTGTGAGATGTCATACCAGTTGATGCCGTCGGGACTTACAAATGACTGGTTTAAATCAGCATTTGTTTTGGTAATCATTGAACTGTCGGCAGTTTCAAGCGCAATCGGATAGATAAAACCCGGACAGGTCAATTTGATTGCAATCCTGAAAATGTCCTCCCTATTCAAATCCACCAAGCTGTTCAATTTGATTGTATTGTATCCCGGATTGGATATTGAACCGTTTTGGGAGTATGACATCCTATCATTAACATATATGTATGCCTCATATGTGGAATTAGGAACAAATGTGTAGAGGCTGAATGCAGCTAGCGGACTGTTATCGGTGGCCTTGAACTGATTTGCAAACCATGCGGTATCTGAGTTATATCCCATGCTGATGAGAGTTCCCTTAGTGTCGTATTGGTAATTGTGGTTATAGTTGTCGGTGCCCTCGACATTGACAATTGCATAAGCAATGGATTCCGTTGAAAGTGTCATGTCATAGTAGGAAATCCAATTGTATCCCTCACCTTCCAGAAACACTGTCTCATATAGGTTTTTATCAAAGAACTCTTCTCCAAAGCTGTTCCTTATCAGGAATGCCCCATCCGGAAGGCCTTCTGCAAAACTTGATCCAGGATAATTGTCGTCCCAGCCTACAATTGAAACAAGATGGTTCGAATATCTTGGAAGTAGATTGATTGGAGAGTCAATGGATTCAATATATGTTCCGTTTTGACAGGTAACATCCGGATCATAGTATTTGTAGCCTATTACAACAGGCCCATATTCCAGAATCGCAAGCTTAAGCTGAGTAATGTCCCCGCAGGTTATGTACAATACATCCTGCAGGTGTCCCATGACCGCCAGGTTGTCCGGTGAGATTTTTGATGAGTCATCGAAAGGGTCATCGCTTGAATTTACCGGTCCCGACCAGCGGGCCCAATATGCAACCGATTTTGCAGTTCCCCCTCCTTTGGCTACGGTCCAGCCATCCTTTCCGTAAGGCCCCATAATGTTTATGAGATTGTTTTCAGAAAACGCATAATCTCCACCATAATGGCTTTTGAAGTAGTATTCAATAATTGAAGTTGCAGAAAATGCCCAGCATCCACCTGAAATGCCCTGGTCCTGAATCGGCTTGAATTGCTCTTCGACTGTACCATTATCTTTAGTTACTGTTCTCAAATCCAATGAAGTTGAAATTGTAGTGTTTTCATCAAATATCTTGTCATAGACCAGCGGCCAGAACAGGGCATATATCACACTTTCATTTCCGGATTCGATTGTGTTGTTTACAAATGTGTTGTTGAATGAATTGACAATGCCGTTGTTTGTAAAGACTGTATCTTCAATGTAGTTTTTGGTTTTCTGGCGGTTTTCTTCAATTTGGGAGTTCCTGATGTTTAACCTTCCATAATTGTATATTGAGCTTCCATATCCGAAATCCCCCTCAATGGAATTGTTCCTGATTAATGTGTTGGTGATGTTGTTTTCAAATGCAAAATAGGCAATGGCTCCTCCGAAAGGATATTTCCCATTGACCCTGTTGTTTGTTATTTCACAATTATCCAGAGAGGTTAGGGAATAGTAGGCATATAGTGCACCTGCGGACTTCTCCGCTTCGTTTTTATCAAAGGTACAATTTTCAAAAATGGAGATTGAATACTGCAGCATGATGCCTGCTCCCTGAGAAGCCTTATTGCATGTGAATGTGACATTTTCAAATATGATTTCAGACAAATATCCTTCAAAAGCCCCTCCACTTGTTTTTGCAGTATTATTTTCAAAATTACAATTAGTTATTTCATTGTTGTATGAATCCCCTTTTAAATAAACCGCCCCTCCTGAAATCAGAGCGGAATTGTTAATGAAACTGGAATTGATGATGCTTAAATTATTGTGGCTGCAGTATACGGCAGCCCCATAGCTTACTCCGCCTGCATTAACGAAAGTGATGTTTTTCAAAGTCACATTGTCGGATGTTATGTTGAATATTCTTGACTGTCCCTTAGCATCCAGAACATACCCGTTTCCATTGATTGTGATTGGCTTGGAAATTCTCACCCCCTCGGTTGAACCGTCAGCATACTGATAATCCTTTGAAAGATTTAAAACTCCCCCTTCTCCAATATTATTTATTTGATTCTGCAATTCGGAAAAACTGCCTGAAGAAGAAACTCCGACTGTAATTTCCTGATTGTCAAATGTTACAATACCATCATTATCCTCAACGGTTAACAATTCACATTGCTGTTGGCTTGCGGTAGTCGTTTCATTGATATCGCCAGCCGCCACCCCAGCTATTGTGAACAGACAAATCAGTAAACAAATGAACATTAATCCTTGTTTATATTTCATATCATTGCCCCAATCTTTATTAGTTAGTTTAACTATGTTTAACTTTCATATTAAATATTTCGACAAGCACTTCCGTTGCTTCATTACTTATTTCTGCAACTCTAAAAACCGGTTGAAGTATGAAAGAGTTGAATTTTGGACGGTTAATCTAGAAAAAAAGAAAAGGAAAGCAGATGTTGGTGAAACATCTACTTTATAGTGATTTTAACAGTCTTGGTTGCCTTGTTGTAGTACTGGTCGCCATAAAACTTGACCTTGGCATTGTATTTGCCAGGTTTGTTTCTTAGGACCTTGAATGTGGCCTTACCCTTGTTGTTTGTTTTTGCATAGTTTTTCTTCTTGTCAGATTTGGACTTTTTCTTAGATTTCTTCTTGGATTGTTTTACAATTTTTTTGACAATCAAGCGGACCTTGGCGTTTTTGATTGGTTTACCGGTATTGTCTTTTAATGTTATTGTGAATTTCTTGGTTTTTGATTTTACCTTGTAGGTTTTCTTTTTGGCAGTTAGTTTAGGAGTTGCTTTGTTGATGATGACTTTATAATCACTTGAAGATTCAGTGTAGTTGTTGTTTCCGGCAAAAGTGATTTTTGCAGTATATGTTTTAGGAGACAAACCAGTAGTTGAGATATTTATCTCACCATTACTGTTTGTAGTGTATGTTTTAGGGCCGTTTAAATCAACTGATATGACAGCACCACCAATCGGATTACCATTAATGTCAGTTAATCTAACAATCATAAAACCATCAATATTATAGGTTACAGTTATATCCTGTGAGTTTATTTTTACAGGTGCTTTTCTGATTTTAACAACTACAGTATCATTAACACTACCGGTATAATTTTCAGTAGCATTATATGTTACATTGACAGTGTAACCGTTTTCATTGGCAGGCAAACCAGCAAATGAAATATTTTCTTCAACACCAGCATTAAGAGTTAGAATTTGAGATTGATCACCAATTTTTACAACATAAAACCCTCCTACATTAGATTTTACATAAACAACAACACTACCCGGATATGTAGTATTATGGGTCTGTACTTCTATTTTTGGTGTTGCTTTATAGACAATTACTTTAACAGTGTCATTGACTACGGCAGTGCAATTTTCATGATCCAAATTAGTTACATTGACAATATACCCATTTTCATTGGCAGGTAAACCTGTGAATGTTATATTTTTAACCTGATTTGCAGTAAGATTAACATTTTGAGTCACACCACCTACACTAACAGCATACTCACCACCAACATCAGATTTTACATAAACAACAATATTACCGGGATATGTTGTATTATGTGCTTGTACTTCTATTTTTGGTGTTGCTTTGTTGATGGTTAAATTTATTTTTTTGGAATTTGCAGTTAATCCTGAATATGTGACATTTAACAGTGCAGTATAATTGCCTGCGGCCAAATCAAATTTTATATTAAATCCACTCAAACCATGTTTTCTCAAAATTTCACTACCATTATTATAAAAAATAATACACTCAACATCAATAAAATCTACATTCCACCCCTTTTGATTTATTAACTTAATTAGCAATTCCTGATTAGAATAATATTTAGAAATATGATCCATCATATCAAAACTAGGCACTAACTCAGTACATTCACCATGTTCATCACCATTGCAATTTTTATAATAACAAAACTGCATAGCATATCCATATAGGTCCTTGTTATAATTAAATGTGCAGTTTACAGCAGAACCCTCCGCCATAGCACCACCATAATTATTTGCAGTGTTATAATTAAATGTGCAGTTTACAGCAGAACCCCTCCTCATAGCACCACCCTCCCGATTTGCAGTGTTATGATTAAATGTGCAGTTTACAGCAGAACCACTATCCATAGCACCACCACTCGCTGCATTGTTATGATTAAATGTGCAGTTTACAGCAGAACCACCCCTCATAGCACCACCCCAGTCATTTGCGGTGTTATGATTAAATGTGCAGTTTACAGCAGAACCATCCGCCATAGCACCACCAGAATCACTTGCATTGTTATGATTAAATGTGCAGTTTACAGCAGAACCACCATACATAGCACTACCATCCCAATTTGCAGTGTTATTATTAAATGTGCAGTTTACAGCAGAACCACCATACATAGCACCACCCCGATATGCGTGATTGTGTGTGAATGTGCAGTTTATTGCTTTGCAGTTTCCATTGATAGCACCACCATAATCATTCCATTTGTCGCGTGCGTTTCCATTTTTGAAAGTTATGTTGTAGAATATTACGTTTCCATTTTTTATTTGGAAGATTCGGGCGGTATTGTTGGCGTCTATTGTGTGTCCGTTTCCGTAGATGTTTACGTCACGGTCAATGATGATTCCTTTTGTAAAATTATCGTCACCTTTGGAATACTTGTAGCTGCTGTTTAAATAAATGTTTTTATCTTTTTTGCCATTGATTGTTTCATTCAACTGTGCAAATGTTTGCTCATCTGCGGTTAAGATTTCATTTTCCTCAAAAGAGGCCAACTTTGTGTCCTCTTCCATGCTTATTACATCATCTATATCCTCACTGGATATTGCTGTATAATTGGCGTCACTGGCGCTTACAGCGGCAATGCCCAACATGATAAAAACAGTCAAAGCAAGCAGGATTATGCTTTTGTACTTCATGATTTCTTATTGACTCCCTGATTAATAATATAAAATGTTCTATGCTAAACAAACAAAATTAAAAAAAATGAATATTTATATGCATATGATAAAAAAATCTATCATTAAATATATAAAAATATGCCTATTTGATTGTTCTAAGACATACAAACAAATTTTTATAAGTCCTTCCGAGTTTTTGTTGAAAATATGTGTGCAATATATTATATTCCAAGATGAAAAAGCACAATTTACTTACATTCAGCATTAAGGATATTGCATACTTGCCTTCCGAAGTGTTGAAATATTAATCAAACATGAAATCAGGAAAAGCAGTTGCGAAGGAATGGTCGAGTTCATGATGGTTAATCTATGTGAAAAAAGAGTAACAGGAAAAATCCTGTTACATCTGATGGTCATAACCTAGATAACTACAGCAGAGCTTATATAATTCCCTGAATTCGAATTTGGACATATCATGTCCTTTAGGTAATCGAAGCTCATAAACTATTATATGACCTTCATTATATAAAAGTTGGGAGGTTCTCACCAAAATCTTGGATAAGTATCTGGTTTCATGAATACTTTAGAAACATTTACCGCAAAACCTGAATCAGCTTCTAAAATCTCATTAGATGTCAATAATGAATGACCTGCCCCAACCAACTCCCCTTTGAGAGTTTCAATTGCTACAATGTCGTTTTTCTGAATATTGTCTGCCAAACTACAAATACCGCCATTTGCCAAATCAGCACCATGGCAAACCGCATCTACGGCCGAGTCCTTGATAATGATTTTCGGCAAGTAATCTGCAGCCCTTTCCATCGGCATGATGGCCTCACGCAAGAATGATTCATCACCATCCTCTTTCCAGAAATGGTATGCATCAGTAACGTCCTGCAAGGTCACTAACCTATTTTTCTCATTGAAAGAACCTACCTGTGTTCTTCTAAGCTCTGCCATATGAGCCCCAACGCCTAATGCCTCACCTATATTGTGACAATATGTCCTAACATAGGTTCCCGCTTCACAGCCTATTCTGAAAAGAACATCACGCCCTTCGATTTCATAGATTGTTGAATAATAGATGTTACGGGTTCTCATTTCACGCTTTACCGCTGATTTAACGGGAGGCAGTTGGAAAATCTTGCCGGTAAATTCCGCAAACACTTCACGGATTCGGTCTTCTGAAACATCCTGATGGAATGTCAAAAGACAAACATACTCCTTAGGAGCTGTTAAAAGAAGTTGTATTGCACGGGTAGCATCATTCAATCCAACAGGCAAAATTCCGGTTACCTTAGGATCCAATGTTCCACCATGACCTGATTTTTCCAAGTCCAAAATGCGTTTAATCCATGAGTCTATTTCATGGGAAGTCGGTCCGGAAGGCTTATCCAGATTGATTACTCCTTTGGAGATGTAATCCATAATCTCCCTGTCTTCAGGTTTGCAGCCGAATTCAGGAGAAGTAAAGCTCTTTGACTTTTCAACCATGTTAAACTTCATGAAAAAAACCTTAAAAAATAGTAAATAAAAAAAGTTATGAATAATTTTACCAATTATTCATTCAGATTTATAAGTCAGCTAAAGCTGCTTTAATAGAGTCGATATCGCCTGAAACGTCGATAGTTTCTTCGGTTGGTTCTAAGTGAGCAATGTTACATCTTCTGTTTTTGACTGCTTCACCAACAACTTCCACAAAGTTTTCATCGATAATTTCAACGATTGCACATTTTTCGCCAGCTTCTCTACCGGCGATTTTTACACATACTCTACCTACTTCGATTGATGCCATTTATATCACCTTTAATGTTTGAATAATGATTTCTGATACGTTTTCAGGATTGAAAGTACCAGTGTTTATAATTATGTCATAGATATCCATATTGGAAATGTCAATGTTATGGATTTCCATGTATCTTAAGGCTTCGCTTTTTTCACGAGTAATAATCTCCTGTTTGGCCACTTCAACGGATTTGTCTTCCCTGTCGGAAATTCTATTTGATCGAACATCAAATGGTGTTACCAACCAAACCCTCAAATCAGCATTGTCAACAAAGTATGCAGACAATCTTCCTTCAACGATCAGATTATCCGCCTGTTTGGCCTTTTCAGCTTGCCTTTTGTCAATTTCTTTATCAATATCATCATTACCTTCAGCAAACTCACTGAATTCAAGAACACTCATTCCCCTTTCCGCAGCCATTTCTCTGAAAACAGAACCTGCAGAGATATATGGAATATCCAACTTTTCTGAGAGGCCCTCAGCAGTAGTTGTTGTTCCAGTTCCAGCCAATCCACCAACAGTAATAATCATTATTTTCTAGCCTCGTTTTTGAAATATTTACGGGCACAGCTTGAGCATAAGTACCCACCGAAAGGACGGTTAGGTCTTTTAGCTGTTTTTGATAATTTTCCAATTTCATATGGACGTCCACGAGGAACTCCATGTAACACTTGACCACACTCAGCACAAACATGCTTAGATGGTTTTTTCTTTTTATATCTTAAAACATTCCTTCCACCAGGAGTGTTTGTATGAACTCTTTTATATGATCTTGATCTAAACCTATTTGCAGGCATTTAATCACCTTTATAATAATTTTTAAATAATAATTGTGTAATAGCGTATTCAAAATAGAATAATATAATATCTATTTTTCATTATTAATAAATGTATGGTAAAAGGGTTAATTTAGAACCCTTGTTTGAATCCTAAGAATTTTCTTAGTATCTGACTCATACCGAATGTACAAATCATATACCACAATAACCAACCAATACCATATGGAATTGTAGCTTTCCCACCATACAAGAAACCGCCAAGGAAATGCCAGAATGGAGTTATTGTAACCCAATAAACTGAAGGAGGCAATGTAATTACCAGACCGCTGATTGCAGATGATCTCATCCAGAAGAAAATCAGGATAATCGGAACAAAAGTTACAATCATCGGTTTGAATGAGTTGGTCATCATCTTACTCTGGTCCTGCATCATTTCAGTCTGCTTAGCCTGAAGTTCTGCGACCTTCTTTCCATCACCTTTCTTTTGAGCCTCACGTAATTCTTTCTGGAAAGCTTTGTTTCTTGCTTGAATTTCATTCATCTCATCCTGGTCAACCAAATATTTGTTTGCAATAGTTGTTATCAGTGAAACAATGAATGCAACAATTAATACGGTTAATGCAGGATTAGTTGGATTTGGGTCCAAAGCTAAAATAGGATTAAATATAGTATTCAAAGCACCAATAATAATTCCAAAAGGATCTGCCATGATTATACCCCTATAAATTTAATACATTTACCAATTTCTTAACAGAAGAATCTAAATGATTGTCATGATTTTCAACAATTTTGACAGTGGCTCCAGTTAATGTAGCGTAAGCCATGGAAGTGGCTCTGTTCATTTGTTGATGCAGTTCAATCTCTTTTGCTTTTTGAAGGTCTCTTTCACGAGAATCATCATTTAATCTTCTATACATAATCTCATCAGGATTTGCTTCAACTAGAATAAACTGATCCGGTTGCAATTGTTCCAATACCCATATTGGCAATCCCGGCAAGAATCCTGCAGGAGTATTGATAGTACAATGAGTATCTACAATCACATTGTCATTTTCAGCCCTTGATTTAATTTCACTGGCTGCTTTAGCTTGAATCTTCTTTTGAGTTTCAGCGGGCAATTTTCTTAAAGCGTCCCTATCATTCACTATTTTTTCTTTAATAGCAATTTCAGTCATTATGTCCCCATAGTTTAAGTGAACATAATCCACTTCTTCTAAAGCTTTACCGAGTAAAGTTGTACTTCCAGAACCTGGAATTCCTGTTAATACTACTAATTTCACTTTAATCCCTCACTTTTTAAAAGAGAAAAATAGGAGAAAGATTAGTCTCCTCCTAAAACTTTCCTAAGAATTGGGTTAGCAGACATGAGTTGTTCCTCTGCCATTTCTTCATATAACTTATGGAGAATACCTACGGTAAGCAATACTCCGGTACCTCCACCTAAAGCACCAGTTAAATCTGCAAGGAAAGCGATAAGTCCTACATAAATACCACTGATAATGGTAAGTGCAGGAATATATTTTTTCAAAATCTTATACAATTGACGTTTACTGCTTCTAAAACCAGGTATCTGAATACCTGAACTGTGTAATTGTTCTGAAATCTTTTTAGCGTTTAAACCACTAATTTCAACCCATAAATATGAGAATAGTATACAGCATGCAATAAAGAATATTGCATATACTAAAACGTGTAACGGTTCAGTTACAAACATTTGGTAGTTAGGTGTTGACAATAGCCAAGCAATTCCGTCAACTGCCTTACCCTTATCGGTGTGGCCTAAAATCGGAATTCCAATCTTTTGGAAAAGATTAGCAAAGAGTGTTACGTTTACAAGCAATGCACTTGTTAAAATAACCGGCATGTTACTTGAGTAAACGAATTTTAATGGATATTTACCAACAGATCCCCTAATTCTTCCGTGACCTCTTACACTACCGTGAGAAATTGGAATTTCAACTCTCATTGCTTCACCATAAAGAACAACTAGGAATACAACAATAGTTGCAAATAATGGGACCAAATTAGCAAGGTCAGGTGTACCTGCAGCAAGTTGTTGGATAAATTTAGGGATAATACCTGCGAGATAGCCGTCGGTACCTTGCAAGATACTGAATGAACCAACCATAATTGTTTGACATACACCGGCGGCAATGAATAAACCGATTCCACTACCGAATCCCCATTTTGATACAACTTCATCAAGGTAGATAATTACCAATGCACCGATAACAAGTTGTAAAATCAATATCAATGTGTATGAATTATCAATAGGGACTAAATTTCCAGTAAGCACTAATACACTAGCCTCAAATACTGTAAATACAATGGACAATACTTTTTGAGTAGCTTGGAAATGAGATTTATCTTTATGGGATGAAAGATCCAAATCTAAGAGATTTGAACCGACTAATAATTGTAAAACAATAGAAGCGGTAACAATCGGACCAATTCCTAATGTGAGAATTGAACCAAAACTTCCTGCCATAACTGCTCTTAATGCGGCAAAGCTATCTATAGCATTAGGTGCCAAACCGTATAACGGTATTTGAGATAATATATAGTATAATACTAAGATAAGAGCAGTCCATTTAAGTTTTTCATTGAAGTCTTCTCTGTGAACAGGAGATTTGACTTCAGGAATAAATCTAAATATTGGCTCTAAAACTTCTAAAGATGACATATTATTCCCCTAACAAAAGAAAAAGAGCTATAAGATTATAGCTTCTCCTCCTAATTCTTCAATTTTTTCAATAGCAGATGCTGAGAATTGAGGTGCTGAAATTTTATAAGCTTTAGTGATTTTACCTTTTGCTAAAACTTTGTCATAACCTAATTCAGTCACATCTATAACAATAGCATCACCATCTTTGGATGCTTTACCCTGTGCGATTAATTTGTCAGCTTGTTCTTCCAAGTAATTCAAATTAACAGCACTGATTTTTTTAATCATTTTTTGAGGTCTTTTGAAACCATGTTTACCAAAGTGATCAGGATCGTGGATTACAGTCCAGGTCCAGTGTTGTTTACCCATACCTGCTTTTCCTTTTCCACCTTTGTTACCTGCACCTCTACGTTTTTTGGTACATCCTCCACCGTTGGATCTAGAACCTCTTTGTTTATTAATTTTACGTTTTGTTCTAATCATACTATACACCTGAGTTTAAAGCATTCTTTTTGCAAGATCTTTAATTTCTTCTCCCCTGTAACCTAAAGATCCACCTTCGTTTACAGATAAACGGATATCTTCGTAACCTTTTCTTGGAGGGTGTAAACGGAATACAGGTTTAATGCCTACATCAGCTAATTTAACTTTAGAATCGATTAAAGCTTTAGCCAATTCTTCAATATTACTGTAATCAGAATTTTCAGCGACATACTCATCTGTAACTTTTACATTTCCAGGGAGTCTTCCTCTTTTAGCAATGATTGCTGCTAAAGTTTCAGCGTCAATTTCTCCCCAGGTGATGTAATCCTTAGCTTTTTGAAGCATACCTTCATAACTAGGGTTTTCTTCAACGATTA
The DNA here is from genome assembly GCF_045120835.1 of Methanobrevibacter sp. GTDB lineage: Archaea > Methanobacteriota > Methanobacteria > Methanobacteriales > Methanobacteriaceae > Methanocatella. The sequence goes on along the minus strand of NZ_JBGVFE010000099.1, from coordinate 649 downwards.
CTGCATGGCTGATTCTGTTAAGTCTTAACATGTCTAAGGTGTCTGCAATATTTTGAATGACACCAGTAGTTCCTCTAACTCTAATAACTAAAAACATACTATCACCAATTAGTAGTTAACTCCCATTTTCTTGAGATCTTCATTGCTTGCTTTAACATTACTTAACTCTTTTAAAGCATCGAATACAGCATTAGCGAAGTTAACTGTGGTTTGAGTTTGTCCGAAAGTTTGTGACCATACATCGTGAACACCAGCGAGTTTTAGGATAGTTTTACCAACATCTCCAACTACTAAACCTACACCTGCAGGTGCCGGCATTAAAGTAACACTTACACTACTGGTTTTACCGGTTACTTTAAATGGAACTGTGTGTTCTCTTCCACAAACACAACCCCAGTCTCCACAACCTCTTCTTACTTTAATAATGTTGTATTTAGCGTTGTCTACAGCTTTTCTAATAGCTGGACCGACCTCTTTAGCTTTACCTTGGCCTAATCCAACATAACCATCTTTGTTACCTACAGCAACAATTACTCTGAAATTAACTTTTCTACCAGATTTATGCATCCTTTGAACTAAGTTAACATCCATTACTTCTTCTTCTAAATCTGGAATTAAGGCATCAACTATTTCTAATTCCATAATTGGA
>NZ_JBGVFE010000098.1:0-6130 GCF_045120835.1 Methanobrevibacter sp. | reverse complement strand
CAAAGCATTCAGCGTTGCAAAAGCAGACCCAACATTCACTACCGTTGCTGCTGTAAATGTAACTGTCGGTCAGAACATGACTATTACTGTCATTGCTCCTGAAGACGCTACAGGTACTGTTTACGCAACCGTTAGTGGTGAACTTGTTGCTACTGGCATACCATTAGTAAACGGAACCGCAACAATTGTTGTACCTAACTTAGCTTACGGTAAATATGGTTATGCTGTAACCTATGAAGGCGACGACAACTATAACCTAGCAACTGATATCAACTCATTCGAGATTATTAAGAAAGATATTTCAGGAAATGTAACCATCGATATTCCTGCTGGTGCTTCTACATACGAACCTACTTTCGCTATTAAGAATTTACCAAGCGATGCTACAGGAACTCTCACTGTCACTGTAGATGGTAAAGAGTACTTGGCTGAAGTTAAAAACGGTGGTGCAAGTATTACCATTCCTGGTTTAAGCGTTGGTAACCACGACGTTACCGTTACTTACTCCGGTGATGCTCAATACGGAAACATTTCAAAATCAGACATGATTACCTTAATCACTCCTGTTCCTAAACTTGAAGGTAAAGACTTAAGCGTACTCTACTCTGGTTCTGCTAAATACACAGTTCTTTTAACTATCGATGGTAAACCAGCTGCTGGTGAAATTGTATCTGTTTCATTCAATGGTGCTAAACTCTCTGTAAAAACAAACAGCAAAGGTGAAGCAACATTCAAATTGAACAGTAAAGCTAAGATCGATAAATACGATGTAACAGCTAAATACAGTTCCGCAGAAACAACCAACAAGGTTACTATTAAAAATATTATAAAGGCTAAAAACAAAAAGGTCAAAAAATCCAAAACTACTAAAGTTAAAATTACCTTAAGCAAAGTCGACGGTAAATACCTCAAAGGTAAAAAACTCAAGATCAAACTTAAAGGTAAAAAGTACAAAGTAAAAACCAACAAGAAAGGTAAAGCGACCTGGAAAGTTAAACCTTCCATGATCAAAAAACTCAAAGTTGGTAAAAAGTACAAATACACAGTAAGTTATGGAAAAGACACTGTAACCAAAAAACTTAAAATTAAAAGATAGGGATTTTTAATCTCTATCCCCTTTTTTATTTTTTAACATATGTACCATCCAAACAATAAACTATAGAATATCCACACCAATCAAAATAATCCACTCACCGATTAATGATTCATACCTTTAATATTATCACTATAATTTTAATCACTCAATAATTTAATTTACTGACAATTATTTTCGCTCCTGTCTGTGACCTTTCATGCTGAAATTAACTATTTTTATATAATATTAAAATCAAAAATTTAATCACTAATATATGGTGATTAAATGAGAATACTTCTTATTCATTCTGATTATTTAAACTATAATGTAAAAAATAAGACACCTGTAGCTGAAGAAATCCCGGAAGACAAACATGACGGTTCTTTTGACGATTCTCTTGTAGTGTTTACAGCTGTTGAAAAAGACGATGAAAATAATCCGGAAGGTATTGTTAAAAACCTCGTTAAAGAAGTCATCAAAACAAATGATCAGGTCAAGGCTGAAAATATAGTGTTATACCCATATGCTCACCTTTCCTCATCATTAAGTTCTCCGAAAATTGCCGTTCAAATTCTCAAAGACGCTGAACAGGCATTGCTTGATGAAAACTTAACAGTTAAAAGAGTACCCTTCGGATGGTATAAGGCATTTGAAATATCCTGCAAAGGACACCCATTAAGCGAACTGTCAAGAACAATAACCGCTGAGGAAGAAGAGGAAAAGGTTGAAAGGAAACCTTCCACCTGGCAGATACTTGAAGGGGATAGGATCACACAGATTGAAGACTTTGACTTCACCAACCATGCATTCAAGCAGCTGGTTGACTATGAACTCGGCCGTGGCGCATCCGATGAGGGTGAACCTCCACACGTTAAATTAATGAGGGAAAAGGAAATCTGTGACTATGAACCTGCATCCGACGTTGGAAACCTCAGATGGTATCCTAAAGGAAAACTCATAAGGGATCTCCTTTCAGATTACGTTTATGATTTAACCGTTGAGCGCGGAGCAATGCCGGTTGAAACTCCAATCTTTTATGATCTGGACAATCAGGCAATCTATGAGCATGCCTACAAGTTCGGTGAAAGGCAGTACAGAACCGATACCAAAAAGAACCTGATGCTCAGGTTCGCCGCATGTTTCGGTGCATTCAGATTGATGAGCGATTCATACCTGACCTGGAAAAACTTCCCGGCCAAAATCTTCGAACTGACAAGATACAGTTTCAGATTCGAGAAAAAGGGAGAAGTGGTTGGTCTTAAAAGGTTAAGGGCATTCACAATGCCGGACTGTCACTCATTCTGTACAGACGTCCAGGCGTCCCTTGAGGAATTCTCACAGCAGACCGACATGTGTATGCAGACCGGAAAAGATTTAAATTTAGACTTTGAAGTGATTTTCAGAGCAACCCAGGACTTCTTTGATGAAAACGAGGACTGGATGTATGAGATAGCAGCCAAATTCCAAAAACCGATTCTTCTGGAAATCCTGCCTGAAAGACACCATTACTGGGTATGTAAGATTGACCTGGCAAACATCGATGCATTAGGAAGGCCAATCGAAAACCCGACCGTTCAAATCGATGTTGAAAGCGGCAAAAGATTCGACATCACATATCTCGGTGAAGACGGCAACCAGCACAATCCTACAATCCTTCACACTTCCCCGACCGGAAGTATTGAAAGGGTATTGTGTGCAATGCTTGAAAAAACCGCAATCGAGATTAATGAACGCTCACCAATGCTTCCGACTTGGTTGAGTCCTATTCAGGCAAGAATCCTAACCGTCGGTGAGGCTCATAAGGAATTTGCAGATGAACTGTATGCAAAAATCAATGCATCCAATATCCGTGTCGACGTTGACGACAGGGATGAAAGTGTAGGTAAAAAAATCCGCAACGCTGCAAAAGAATGGATACCTTACATCTTCGTTGTCGGAGACAAGGAAGCCGAAACCGGCAGGTTCCAGGTGACTGTGCGTGAAACCGGTGAAAAGGTCGACATGACAGTTGACGAACTGATAAGTGAAATTAACGCTAAATGTGAAGGAAAACCTTTCAGAAAATTGCCTTTACCTAAGGACATCTCAAGAAGGATTAACTTCCAATAGTTTATTTAAAATGAAATTTATATTATAATATGGAGGAAATTTAATGGACCCAATGTATAAAATAGGAGAAGCCCTTATTGGAGACGGCCCTGAATTGGCACACATCGACTTATTGATTGGTGATAAATTCGGACCGGTTGGTCAAGCTTTCGCTAATGGATTATCAAACCTTTCCGTAGGCCACACTCCACTAACAAGTGTAATCAGACCTAACTTAATGACAAAACCTGCTACCTTAATCATTCCTAAGGTAACAGTCGGTGATTTGGATGATGCAAGTAAAATATTCGGACCTGCACAGACTGCAGTTGCAAGAGCCGTTGCTGATGCTGTGGAAGACGGATACATTCCAAAGGAAATCGTTGAAGACATTGTAATCAACGTAAGCGTATTCATCGATCCGTCAGCTAAGGATTTCAGAAAAATCTATCAGTACAACTACGGAGCAACCAAACTCGCTATCAGAAGAGCGATGGAAGGATATCCGGATATCGACAAAGTTCTTGCAGAAAAAGACCGTGGAACTCACCCAATCATGGGATTCAAAGTCAAAAAACTCTGGAGCCCACCATATCTGCAGGTTGCACTTGACCTTGACAACGAAGCCGCTATGGAGAGAATCATCTCAGAATTGCCTGACAATGACAGAATCCTCTTGGAAGCAGGTACACCGCTTGTCAAAAAGTTCGGTGTCGGCATAATCGGAAAAATCCGTGCACTCAGACCTGACGCATTCATCATTGCTGATTTGAAAACCTTGGACGTTGGCCGTGTTGAAGTCAAGATGGCTGCTGACGAAACAGCTGACGCAGTTGCGATTTCCGGTCTAGGTACAATCGAATCAATTGCAAAGGCAATCCATGAAACCCAAAAGCAAGGTATCTATTCCATTCTTGACATGATGAACGTCAAAGGATTTGAAGATAAGCTCGCTCAGCTTCCTGATGACCTCAAACCTGATATAGTCCTGCTTCACAGAAACGTTGACATGGAATCATACAGAGCCGAACACGGTGAAGACGTAAGCGACATGACCGAGTGGGGTAACATCAAAGACATCAAAGCCACACTTGGAAACAAAGGTCTCATTGCTGTTGCAGGCGGTATCAAGCCTAACAACGTTGAAGAGGCAATTGATAAAGGCGCAAACATCATCATTGCAGGAAGATACATCATCGGTTCAAGGGATGTTAGAAGAGCCGCACAGGACTTCCTCGAACATTTCGACCCTGATCCGGACAACATGAGACTTGCAATGGATGAAGACGAAAACATTGAAGTGAAAGAGTAAATTAGATTCAATCTAATTTACAATCTATTTTTTTTAGTGATATTATGGGATTTTGCAATTCATGCGGACAGCCAATCGTAAAGGAAGACTATGGTACAAATAAGGATGGCAGTCTAAATCCGGAATTCTGCAAGGACTGCTTTCAAAATGGTGAATACACAGAACCGGACATTACTTTAGAAGAGATGATTGTCAGAAAGACAAAAGAGATGATGGAAAAAAATCCTAGGCTTGTTGAAACACAGGCAACCGGAATTACCGCAATGTTCATTCCGGGACTCAAAAGATGGAATCCTGAGTTTCAGGACGATTATCAGTTTTAAGACCTGTTGAGCATAAATTCCTTGACTCTGGTGGCGATATAATCATCGCGTGATTGGTTGGATTTGATGATGTAGAGTTCTTCCTGCAAATTGTTGAACCTGTCAACCAAATCATTATATTCTTCCAAAAGTGAATCATAATCTTTTTCTAAATTTTCATTGACTTCAAAAATCTCGGCATAGCTTGTTTTTGTGTTGAGGGTTTCCTGCTTGAGGTGATCGTATTTTGTAGATACGCTGTTGAAGCTTTCCTTGAGGGAGTAGTGCTCGTCCTTGAGGTTTGAGCATTTTGTTTTCAGGTTCTTGTTTTCTTCCTTGATGCTGGAATATTTTGTTTTGAGATTCTCGTTTTCGGTTTTCATGTTGACGTATTTTGTTTTCAGGTTTTCGTTTTCAACGATTAGCTTTGAGTGCTTGTCCTTGATGTTTTCATTTTCAAATCTTAAATTTTCAAGGTTATCCTGATGCAGGGAATTGTATTTGCTTTTCATTTCGCTTAAAGCATCGTTTTGCTCCTGGAGTTGAGCTTTAAGCTCTTCGATTTCCTTTTCGTATTCCAAAGTAGATGAGATGTTATTTTCGTTTTCAAATTTCCTTTCCAATTCCTTCACTTCCTCAACATGCAAATAATTAGCTATTCTTAATGATTCAATCTCTTCCTCTCTACTTTTGAATTCCTCGATTTGTGAATTTGGGATAATAAGAACTTCTTCTTTGTTTTCATAGATGTCTTCGTTTTTAGGTACTGTAATCTGGATTTGTTCTGTTGTGTATTTTTTCCTCTCACCGTTTTTGAGTGTCCTGTTATACTCTCTTGAATATTTTTTTACAATACCGTTTCCGAATTTCATATTATCCCCTAATTTTCAATATTATAATTTTGGCTTTTGGATTAAATAAATATTTGCCAAATCTTGAAATGTTGCTGTCTCATTTGATAAAATTGTTCTCAGTTTAAAATATTGCTTTTAGGTTATAGATATATTTATATACTTTAATTAGTATTTTAAACTTTAAAGATTTGTTATAGTAAAGAAGATGCAAAAAGAATTGGATGAGAAGGATAAATCCTTAAATGAAATGGGGAAAAAATTAAAATTCTAGAGGAAAAACTTGCAAGCGAATAGAATTTATTTTTTTTAAAATCCTGAGTAATACTTTTCCCACCTTTTTTGCCTAATTAGTAATACTTTAATCAAAATATATATTATTAACTTTATTACTAATAATATATTATCTATTAAATAAATTCAGGTGAATTAATGTGGGAAGTAATAAAAAGTTATTGTTAATATTAATCATTCTTTCATTTTTCCTATCTACTCAGCTTTG
>NZ_JBGVFE010000097.1:0-2212 GCF_045120835.1 Methanobrevibacter sp. | reverse complement strand
AAATAAGGGACTTCCTAGTGAAAATTCTCCTAAAAAGACAGATAATTTTGCTGCTGTTTATAGGATTGATTCTTATTGCATTGTTTACAAGTTTGGAGATAAGTGCAATGTATCTTGTAATAATTTTAATGAGTTACCTTTTCCTGCTCCATTATCCTCAAATGAAGAAGAAAAGAGGATACTCAGATTTGAATCAGGAGCTTCCCTATGCATTAAGGCATATGAGTATTGAGCTAAAAGCCGGAAGAGGACTGCATGACTCACTAGTGACTATTAGAAATGCAGATTACGGATCGCTTTCCCGTGAATTCAACAGAGTCCTGGAAGAGGTGAAATTTGGCAAAGCGACAGAAGATTCCCTGCTTGAAATGGCACATAGGGTGAAGTCAGAAGGCCTTACAAGGGCAATTCATCAAATTGTGGGAACCCTAAGAGTTGGAGGCAATCTGGCAAACAGTTTGGAGATTATCGCAAAGGACATCTCGTTTGACATGCAAATAAAACTAAAGGAATTTTCCCAGAAATTGAATTCTTTTATTTTAATTTATACATTTATAGCCATTCTAGCTCCAGTTATAAGTTTAATCATGTTAATGGCGGGTTCAACAGTCATGGGAGACATAATATCTTCAGGATTGCTATATGTAATCTATACAATATTCTTCCCATTAATAGTGATGTTTCTGGGATTATTTATCAAAAAATTAGAGCCAAAAATTTAAAAAAAGGGTTTAAAATATTGAACTAAACCCTTTTGATGCTAAAAGTCCTGCAAAGGCACCTTCCTCATCCATGATTATATTTCCTTTGGAGTATTGGTCAAGTGCGGCGGACACCATTGCAGATTTAACGTCAGGATTGGTTGAAGCAGCTTTTGCCACTCCTTTTACAACGCCCATTACTGCATCGCCTCTTGAAACTCCATTTCCCCAGTCTTCTTCACGAATGATATCAATACCGCTTGCATTAGTCAGTTCACCGTTTATTTCCACAGGTCCTGCTGCAGAAAGTATTGCATCCAATGCCTGACTATTGATTGCAACAACAGAATCGATTGAAGTATTGGCCTGATATTCAACAATTTCTTTTGCATATTTCATTCCAACTTCATTATCCGCATCCCAAAACGCATCGTGAAGTAGAAGTGCTGATCCTGCACCTTGCTGCTGTGCTTCCTGCGGTTCAGCCGCTGTTGGATGAGTCATGCCTCCAGGATATATAGGAGTATAATTTTTCAAGGTTCCGTTTTCCAGATGAACAATAAATGCCATGTCACATGCACCCATTCCTGGCCTGTCTTCACTTTCATCGATTGCACATACCAGAATGTTTTTATTGCCCTGTGTAAGCTCACTGTCATGTCCAAGGAATATTGCACCGGCAATTATTGCTACCAATCCAATCAAAACAACAATTAATATTGCGATAAGAAGTCTTCGTGTCCTATCCATACTAATCACCTACATCATATTTGAATATTATTAAAGCATTAATATATTTACCAAACCCCTTTAAATATTTTTAGGTGACATCAAAAATTAAAATGAATAATTGTTCCTGAAATAATTATTAAAAAAAGAAAATTTAAATATATGTGAAATTAAATATGATGAACATATTTAATTTCTTGAGAGTAGTTATATGCTTTTTATTAAATTAGAAAAGAGAGATAAACTAATTTAATAATAATTGGAGTGTAGTTTTATGGTTTTGAATCAAAACCATAAAGTAATGAAAAATTAGATTTTTAGGTAGACCTAATTTTTTATCACCAATTGTAATGTTGTTTGAAGAAGTATATAAATATTTCTAAATTTTTAGGTTAACCTAAATTTTATATTTTCTGAAATGAAAAATTTAACAAAAAGAGATAATAATTGGTGTTTAATTTTTGAGGAGAGTTAAACACCAATTGGGTTTTTTGGAAAATTTGGCAGATAATTTTCCGTGTATCGAATTAGAAAAATTGTGGAAACCTAATTCAATACAAATATTTATATTTTGGAGATTGTATTATTATTGACTAATAATATGTGTTGTTAAGTGAAAAATTTAGGCATGCCCAAATTATATCTCACTTGTATAAAAGTAGGTCATCATAGTATATAAATGTTTCGGAAATTTTTAGGTTTGCCTAAAAAATAACTGTACTATGACTTAACATGTGTTATATAACATGTAGTATAAACTAGTATATAAATATTTTGACTAA
>NZ_JBGVFE010000096.1:0-25060 GCF_045120835.1 Methanobrevibacter sp. | reverse complement strand
CCTAAAAATCCGCGTCTTGCCGAGAAAGGTGAAGGATGGGAAGTAATTAAGACCAGGTGCTTAGGGTTTGTAATCAGTTCCTTTTTCTTTTCGGCCTGTTTTCCCCAAAGCATGAATACGATAGGATGTGCTTGACCATTCAATATTTTTATTACATTGTCGGTGAATGTCTGCCATCCGCATTTGCTGTGGGAGTTTGCATTTCCGTCTTCAACTGTCAGGACGGTATTGAGTAAAAAAACACCCTGTTTGGCCCATTTTTCAAGACATCCTGATTCGGGAATGGGATAACCATATTCGGAATGGATCTCCTTAAATATGTTTTTTAAAGACCTTGGAATCGGCCTGCCGTCAGGTGTTGAAAAAGCAAGGCCATGAGCTTGACCTTCCTCATGATAGGGGTCCTGGCCTAAAATAACCACCTTTACATTACTTAGAGGAGTTAGCTTAAATGCATTGAATATTTCGCCATAAGGAGGATATATTGTCTTTTGACTGTACTCCTCATCGATGAAGTCCAATATATTTAGATAATACTCCTTTTCAAACTCATCTTCCAAAACCAAATCCCAGTCATTGCCAATCATCAAAATCAATTCTCCTCAACTATTTTGCCGCTCATGTGTTCTATTGTAATTTCAAAGACTTCAGTCCTGTCCAAAAGCCTGTTTATTTCATCAACGGTGTCTTCATGAGTAGGGAAAAACTTATCTCCCAAATGTGTTAACCTATCAATCTTTTCATCCCTGTCGGTCAGGATTTTAATCTTTCCAAAAGCGATGACACTTTTAAAGGTATAGGACCATCCGTCATCATTTAAAACTCCCGTATCCATGACACAATAGGAAACCTTGTCATATTTTTCAGCGCTATCCTTCTTGTGGCCTTTCATCGCTCCGTGAAAATAGATTTTGCCGTCGACATATACATGACTCATGGGGACTGCATAAGGATAATCATAATCACCCAAAAGAGCCAAAACGCCTCTGGGCTCATTGGTCAGTATGTCTATGCACTCTTCTTTTGAAAGCTCCTGCTTTTGCCTTCTCATCTTTCTAAACATAATATAATATTTCAATCAATTATTTAATAACCCTTTTCAATATGAAAAATAATATTTTGGAAAATGCCTTTTTGAAAACATTCAATTTGACTTCAGGAGAAAAATCATGATTCACCAATCCGGTATTGTTCCAATATTTCTTGTCTGCTTCAATCGGATTATCTGATACTGCCATTGCCTTCCAGACATTGAAAAACACGATGTCATTTAATTTTGGTGAATGCAGCTTTCCAGATTTCAGGTCATTGAAGAATTTCAGGGACATCTTGTCAATCTCGGAGCTTTCAATGGTATCCTTTCCACCGCATGCAATTGAAATCTTATAAATCTTATTGACTCCCCAGTGCCTTAGAGTCTCATCAATGTAGTTGGCAACCTTTTTTTGGCCGGCCCCTGCGGTTGTTACGCAAACCAATGCCTTTTTGGTGAAAAATTCCGGCCTGTGATAGAGGTAGGCAGTATGGTCAAGGAAGTTTTTCAAAAGGGCAGTAACATTCATGGCATAAACCGGTGAGGCAATGATTATTCCATCGCAATGCCTTATTTTTTCAATTATCGGATGAATCTTGTTGTAGTGAGGGCATTTTTCCTCACCCTCCATTATGCAATTAAAGCATCCGACGCACAAGGGAATGTTTTCATCCCTCAAATGTATCTCTTCAAATTCTCCGTTTAGATTTTCTTTTGCCTGTTTTACTACTTTCCAGGTATTTTTGCGCCTTGGAGATCCGTTAATAATTACATATTTCATCTAAACACCTAGCTGACCTTCTAAAACCTGTTTTTCCTTAAATTCAAATTGACTGTCAAATTCATCCACATCATCCGGGTTTACATCAAATACTTCAGGATTGTGAAATATTCCCTGAGATTTTTTTAACTTACTTTCATCAAATATTTTAATCATGAAAAATGGGCATTCCTCATTCGTATCCGTATGTTCCAAAAAGAGACCATATTCGGATGCGCTTTCAAAGCCGAATCTATGATAATAGTTTTCATCTCCTATGACAAATACAAAAGGAATCTTCTCATTTTCGGCAAGCTCAAGAGTATATTGAATCAATTCCGATCCAAGACCTCGTTTTTGGCAATTTCTATCTATTGAAATTGGACCCAGAACCACTGCATCCTCTTTTTGATTTCCATAATCGATGTATCCTTTAGAATAATTAATATGCCCTATGATTTTATTGTCGTTTTCAATTACATATGCCAAATTGGCAATGAAACTGTCATCCTTTCTTAGGTTATGCACTATATAATGTTCATAAGCGCCAGGGCGATATATATTCCAAAAGGAATTTCTCACAAGTTTTTCAACTTCCATATAATCCTGTTTTCTTTCCAATCTGATTTTCATAAAAACACTTGATTAATACTATATGACTATTGTAACATATATCTAACTGACAGTTTAAAAAAATTAAAGGATAGCTATCACTGCCAGGATAAAGAAAATGCAAAGTATGCAGATGCAACAGCTAAATTTGGAAGATGAATTCTCATTGTTTTGATTGCTGTGTGAATTATTCAGGTTTGTTTGTCTAATTGTGTATTTCTCATTATTTTCATATACATCAACCAGCTTGATTGCTACCCATATTGACCTGATTACACAAATAAGCATCAATACGGTTGCAAATGTTGCTATAATATTTGCAGGATACGCAAATCCATAAATTGCATAGACTATAAAGTAAAAGAACCATGGAATTTCATAGGCGATTCCTTCAATTACCCAATTTCTGTTATTGTGCTTGAATCCAATATACAGGAATCCCAATCCATTTAAAAAGAAAATAAATGAAAGAAGAACCCACCATGATCTTTTAATTTTATCAGACAGATTCATATTATTCTAATGCATTATTGCTGGTTTCGATTTTATCGACAACCTTTTGACCTTCGTTGGCCATTTCACTGAATAAATTGATTGTTTCTTTCATTTGAGGCAATGCCTGAACTTTATATGTGCTTACGTCATTAATTGCCTGTATTGCTTCTGCAAATGCTGCCTTTAAAACTTCAGGTGAAATCATTGCTTCGGCACTGTGCTTTTGGATTTCACTGCCCTGCTCTTTAAGCATGTGGGAAGTGCTCTCAATAATGTTTTCAGTAGTCTGATTTAGGATATTGATTTTTTCCATGACAATCTTCTGGTCATAAAGTGCACTTGCAACCATTATACCGGTTCTTAATGCTGAAACGGTTACATTCTTAGCACGGTTTACACCACGAATAAGCTCCTTATTGTTACGTCTGATTACATTTAATGAAACGATTCCCTGTTGATTTACAACAATCATCTGTTGCATATCCATGATTCTTTGCCTTAGAGGGAACAGTATCTCTTCACGTACAAAAGCAATCTTATTTTCATCTACACCTTCAATCTCTGCAGACTGAATTTGGGCTTCAATTGAATCATCCATTTGTTTTCCCAGTTCAATATCGGCCATAAGCTTATTTGTCACTTCCCTCAGATATGTTTCCTCATTTAAAAGTGTAGTATTGTCATTCTGCAATACTTTGCTGCTTTTATCAAGAGATTCGACAATGTCTGCTATTGCAACCTCTGCCTTTTCATATTTTGCAAAGTATTTTCTGACGGGATTCATCAGATTTCCCAAAACGCCTTTTTTGGCAAAATCCACTTTGCTTGGATCCAAATCCTTCATCTGCTTGTTCAATTCCATCAGCTGTTCACTGATATTGTCTGCATCTTTTCCGCCTTTTGTTAAATCAACAAATCTTGTAGCCAACATTTCATTGTGAGATGCTGATCTGGACATTTCATTTAAACCGAAATTGTCAAGAGGCTTTAGGATAGTTTCCCTTTCCTGAGGGTTGGTTAAATCAGTGTCAAATATTGCCTGTGCATTGCCGTCAGCCTGTGTTTTAAGATTAGAATTTTCTAATTTTTCCTTTTCCACATTCAATGATTCTTCAACATCTTGTTTAATTCCATCTACATCAAGTGAGAATTCAGCCATTTTTATCACCTAGTTTAAATAGTCAATTTTATTTCTGTCGATTTGTTCTGTATAAGAATCTATTACTTTTCCATCCTTAATAATTTCTACTGTCACATGGTCCGGGTCAGGCAGTTTATAAGTTGTGTAGTATCCAAAACTTAATGCGTAACTGGAATCATAATAAATTTCATCCAGTTTTTCAGTCTCATGACCTATTTCAGAACCATTATCATCATAATATATTGTTTTTACATTATATCCTTTAATGTCATCCGGAACTTTGTTAAATAAGGCCTCAGTATACAAAGTATAGCTTTGCTTTGTATCCTCATCCCCTTCAGAGTCCCATCCGCTGACTTCCGTTATTGTCATGTCAACGGGACTTGATGCATCTTGAACATTATCATTGGTCTGTGTATCATTGTTTCCTCCAAATCCTGAAGTCAGAATAAATATTCCTCCAACAACTAATATAATTACAATTAGAACTATAAATATTCTACCATTTGAAAGTATGTTATTTCCGTTACCTGACGGCTTTTCAATACTATAGCCGCAATCCATACAGAATTTTGCATTGTCAGGCAGTTCCTTTCCACATTTTGGACAATTTTTAGTCATTTAATCACCATCATAATCCTTAACCGAATCCACCAGATTCTCCATATCTTCCAATAGGTTTTTAACCTCTTGATCTGATTCATCAGATGAACTGATGTTAATTACCAGTTCATTTGTCAACTCTTCAATCTGATTAATAATCTTTTTCATCGCATAGATCTTATTTCTGATTTCATTTTCCACCCTTGGAGTATCTTCAACAGCCATATTTATGATATTCAATGCAGCATCAGATTGAGCATAGAAAAGTTTGTGGCAGTTGTCGATTGCTGAGATAAACTTGTCAAAGGTTATTTGAGGAGGCTCGAAACGTTTTTGAATTAATTCCCGGACGACCTTTTCTTTTACATCAAACAATACATTCAAGTCATGTATTCGCTTTTCATACTTTTTGAGGGATTCAAGTCCCATATCCTCTTTGACGGGTGTTTCAACTTCAGTTTTTTGAGATGCCTTTACACGTTTTTTATTGACTTTATTGCTTGTATCCTTTGAATAATTTTTAAGATTAAAAATGTAATAGAGATAAAGCAGGGGCAATACGGCCAGAACTAAAAGGATATACATGCCTACAATATTTTTTGAAAAGAATACAGGAACTGCAATGCAAAACAAAACAACATAAAACAATCCCAAAACCCATGGCAAGGATTCATGAATTAATAAAACATCCTCTATTGAACCAACGCCCCTTTTCAATCTGATTTTTGAAGAGGATTTGGATTTGGGAGCATACTGTAAAATTTCATTTTCATTCAAAATGTTATCTCTAGGTTCTACTATAAATCTCACGTCAGATAATGTTTCACTGCATTTGAGCAATTCCCCATTGCTGTCATAAGCTTTAGAGTTTTTGAAGGTTAATGGTGTGGTTAACCTTTTGATTTCACTAGATTTTGGAGTTTCTCCACTCATTTGCATTACTCCCAATTTTTAGTAAAATTATATTTAGAAGTGGATGTTTTTAAATATTTGTATTTAACTTGTTAACATCATTCATATTCCTTTTCCAGAAGAATGGTAACCGGACCGTTATTCAGCAAATTGACTTTCATGAAAGCTCCAAATTCACCGGTTTCAACATCAACAAGTTGGCTGCATCTATCTGTGAAATAATCAAACAGTTCAGTAGCCTTATCCGGTGCCAATGCCTTGTGAAACGAAGGTCTGTTCTTTTTTGTATGGGCATATAAAGTGAACTGGGGAACCAATAACAGTTTGCCTCCTATATCTGTTACTGATTTGTTCATCCTGCCATTTTCATCATGAAAAATTCTAAGTTTGGCCAACTTGCCTGCCAGATAATCTGCCTCACGGGTCGAATCATTTTCGCCAAAGCCCACTAAGACCATGAGCCCCTCTTCAATTTCACCTACGATTTTACCCTCAACTTCCACACTGGCAGATGTTACTCTTTGAACCACAAGTTTCATCTTATCACCATTTTCAAATAATTGCTTTTATTCTTTTATACTTATTCAGTGTCTGAAAACAAAGCTATTCTAATCATCTAAATTCTCTAACACTTCATATGTAGCGTTCCTGACTGTACGTGCAGCTTCAAAAAATTCCTTTTTCTCAATGTCATTCATGTGAATCGGAACGATCATGGCAACGCCTTTTTTAGTGATTACTGCAGGAACTCCTAGAGAAACATCATCAACCCTTTCGATTTCCCCATCCAAATAGCTACTTACAGTTAAAACCCTATGTGAATCTGTAAGAATTGTAGACATTAGATTTGAAATTGCAAAGGCGGGACCGTACTCCGTTGCTCCTTTCTTGGATATGATGGTATTGCCCGCACGTTTCAACTGTTCCACCAATCCGGAGATATCCAAGTCAACATATTCTACGAAATATTTAAGTGGAATACCTCCTATTGTTGTTGAACTCAAAAGAGGCACCATATGGTCTCCATGCTCTCCAATTACCCTTGTATGCACCTCTGAACTGTTGATGTCTATTTGTCTTGAGAAGTAATTTTTCAGTCTCAATGAATCCAGGTGATTTCCAACTCCAATAACCTTGCTCTTTTTAAAGCCAGAAGCTTTAAGAGCGATTGTTGTCATCACGTCAACAGGATTGGTAGCAACCAGTATTATTGAATCCGGAGAATATTGTGAAATCATTTTAGAATAATATTCTACGATTTTTGCGTTAGGAATGGCAAGATCCAATCTTTTCATGCCCTTTTCCCTCGGCGTTCCTGCTGCAATAAGCACAATTGCCGAACCTTCAATTTCATTAAAATCACAACTTGGTGTTAATTTGCAATCTATATCTCTTGCAGCAAGTGCATCATACATGTCATAAGTCTCTCCCTTTGCTTTTTCAAGACTTTCAGGCCTTGAAAACATTACGATTTCATCAACCGTATCTTCACGTGCAAGGGTAAACGCAACATTTTTTCCGATAATTCCAGTTGAGCCTATAATAGTTACCTTTACCATAATGTAATATTGGCTCTTAATATAAAAATAACTTACGAAATTAATTTGATTTTAATCATTTGTATATAAAAATAATAAAAGATTATATCAAATTATTAAATTTTCTATAACTTTTTATTTTTGTTCATTCTACAATAGATTTATATTGCCATCGCAATATAATAATAGTCATGGGAGATGAAGATTTAAAACTTGAAAGCAAATGTTATGACGCCAATGAATACGGATATCTTTACGGATTGAACAGAAAAATTCCTGACGAAGAATTTGAAAAAGTAAAACCCTATTTCAGAAATTTCAAACGTATGGATTTCAAGGAAGGCAACATTCAGGTGACAGGAAGGCCTGAAGGATGGAGATGCCTTGAAAAGGATGTGCCAAAAGTTGAGGAAATTCTTGGCATAACAAACACATTGGAGAAAAGACAGAATAAAGTAAAGGAAGCGTTTAAAGATCCAATAAAAAAGGCAAATCTAATCAACCAGTCATATGAATGGCTAAAAATGCTTTTTGAAAAATCCGGAACAAGACCAAAACAGGACTTGTCAAGGCTTGCCGTTCACTCAACTAAAATATATGACCCTCAGGACAGCTTCAAAAACAACTCTTCAAAAGGAGAGGGGGAACTGTTCATATATACTCCTCATGGCATGTGGTATGTCATTAATAACTGCGGAGAATTTTCAGACAAGTCATTGAACAATGTCAAAACACCTCAAGGAGGGGCTGTCGGATACCGGCTGATGTATGATGATTTGATTGACAGACTGATTAGAATCTACACTGAAGAAAACCTATATACCGGTGAAAAGTTATATTAATTAATTAGGTGACCCATATATGCAGAAGATAATTAATGCTCATTGTCATATTTATCCTGAAAAAATAGCAGACAAGGCAGTTGTTGGAATAAGAAACTTTTATGATTTGGATATGTCCCTAAACGGGAAACTAGATGATTTGATAAGGGACGGCAGCGAAGTTGGCGTTACTCATTACCTTGTACATTCTGTTGCAACAACTCCAAAGCAAGTAAAATCAATAAATGAATTCATAGCACAATCAGTAAACGCTCATCCTGATTTGTTCACAGGTTTCGGAACCCTTCACCCTGACAGCGAGGACATACAGGGAGATTTTGACTACCTGATTGAATTGGGTCTGAAAGGAGTTAAGCTGCATCCCGATTTTCAGCTGTTTGCAATGGATGAGGAACGTGCGTTTAAGATAGGTGAAGTAGTCAGCAAAGCAGATGTTCCCATGCTTGTTCATTGCGGGGATTTCCGATACAATTATTCAAACCCTAAACAGATAAGCGCATTTTTAGAAAAGTTTCCAGAAATAACATTTATCGGAGCCCATTTTGCCGGATGGAGTATGTGGGAAGATGCAACACGCCAATTATCAGGATATGAAAACCTATATGTAGATTTAAGCTCAAGTTTATATGCATTAAGTCCTGAAACCGCACTGGAATTAATCCATGCCTATGGTGCAGACAGAGTATTATGGGGAACTGACTATCCTATGTGGGAGTCAGTCAGTGAAATGGGATACTTTAACAAGATTGATTTAACGGATGATGAACGGTCACAAATTCTTTATGAAAATGCGGCTAAATTATTAAAACTTGAATAGTTTTAAATTCTATTTTTTCTTTTTTTAAAATTAAGAGAGATATTGCAAGCATTGAAAATATTGTCAAATTTTCTATTCAACTTTTTCAAATGCATTAATGGTAGGTGGAGTTAACAAATCATTGTCGATCATTTCTTTAACTTCTTCCATGCTAAACCATCCATAGTCATCGTGTTCATCGCTTATCTTAACTTGGTCACTATCGCAGGTAACCTTCATAATCAGTTGAATTGATTTGACCCTTTCTGAAGTTTTGCATGCAGTATAGTCATTTCTCACAACATTATGCAATGATGCAACATCGACTTCAAGACCGGTTTCCTCAAGGTATTCCCTTTTTAATGCTTCATCGAAAAATTCGCATTTTTTGACCTTTCCGCCAGGAATTTCCCATTTGCCGGCATCATGAGCTGATTTGGACCGTATCTTTAAAAGCAGTATTTTTCCATTGTATTCACAAATTCCCCTTGCGGTTAATCCCCACATTGTACTCATCAAATCACCAAAAAAAAGAATAATAAGGGAATGAATCCCATTATTTTTTCATAGCCTTTTCCACTGCAACGGCAACTGCCACGGAAGCTCCAACCATAGGATTATTGCCCATACCAATCAAACCCATCATTTCTACATGGGCAGGTACGGATGATGATCCTGCAAATTGAGCGTCGGAGTGCATTCTTCCCAAAGTATCTGTCATACCGTAGGATGCAGGTCCTGCCGCCATGTTGTCCGGATGCAATGTTCTTCCTGTTCCTCCACCTGAGGCTACAGAGAAGTATTTTTTACCCTGAAGGACACATTCCTTTTTGTAGGTTCCTGCTACAGGATGCTGGAAACGTGTTGGGTTTGTTGAATTTCCAGTAATGGATACATCAACACCTTCCAAATGCATGATTGCTACACCTTCACGCACATCATCGGCACCGTAGCATCTGACCTTTGCCCTTTCACCGTCGGAATATGCCTTTTCCTTGACTACTTTGACTTCACCGGTATAGTAGTCGAATTCGGTTTCTACATGGGTAAATCCGTTGATTCTTGATATGATTAATGCAGCATCCTTTCCAAGACCGTTCAATATAACCCTTAATGGTTTTTCCCTTACTTCATTAGCAGAGTTTGCAATACCAATTGCTCCTTCTGCTGCTGCAAAGCTTTCATGACCTGCAAGGAATGCAAAACATTCGCTTTCATCACTTAAAAGCATTGATGCAAGGTTTCCATGGCCTAAACCAACTTGCCTATCATCAGCGACACTTCCAGGTATGCAAAATGCCTGAAGACCTTCTCCAATTGCTTTTGCTGCATCGGATGCCTTTACACAGCCCTGCTTTATTGCAATTGCCGCACCAAGAGTGTATGCCCAGCATGCATTTTCAAAACAAATCGGCTGAACTCCCTTAACGATTTCATATGGGTCAAAGCCTTTATCCAAACAAAGCTGTTTAGCTTCTTGCAGGTCTTTTATACCATATTTTTCAAGTACTGGAGTGATCTGGTCGATTCTTCTTTCATAACTTTCAAACAAACTCATAATTATTCACTCCTTGGATCAATCTTTTTAACAGCATCATCAAATCTTCCATATTGGCCGGTAGCATTGTCAATCGCTTCAAGAGGGTCGACACCATCCTTGATTTGATCAAGCATTACTCCCAAGTTAATGTATTTGTAACCTATGATTTCATCGTCACCGTCAAGTCCTATTTCAGTAATGTATCCTTCAGTAAGCTCCAGGTATCTTGGTCCTTTTGCCTTTGTTGAATATATTGTTCCCACCTGACTTCTGTGACCTTTACCCAAGTCCTCAAGTCCGGCACCAATCTGAAGGCCCCCCTCTGAGAAAGCTGACTGGGTTCTTCCATAAACTATCTGCAAGAACAATTCACGCATTGCAGTGTTTATTGCATCACATACCAAATCAGTGTTAAGCGCTTCGAGAATGGTTTTTCCAACAAGTATTTCACCGGCCATAGCGGCTGAATGAGTCATACCTGAACATCCTAGAGTTTCCACCAATGCTTCTTCAATTATGCCTTCCTTAACATTCAATGTTAACTTACAACATCCTTGTTGAGGTGCACACCATCCGATTCCATGAGTAAAACCGGAGATATCTCCAATTTGCTTTGCCTTTACCCATTGTCCCTCTTCAGGTATAGGAGCAGGGTCATGATTTGCACCTTTTTTTACAGGACACATGTTTTCGATTTCAGTTGAATATATCATCTTTTTTCTCCAAATTTTTTTTAGATAATAATATATTTCATTCTTATCTTTTTTAATAGTTGCTTTAATTCAAAAATGATGTAATGTAAATGTCTGATATAGGTTTGCAAATTTAAAAAAATATTAATCTTGTGCATCTTTAATAATTTTAATCAAACACTGGATTATCTTACCAATGTTTAATTATATCCTTTAAATTATCAAAGCTAAATTGAAGTAAAACATTATTAATCATTAACGCTAAAAGTTAATGTATGAAGATATTTCTGAATACAGATACATTCAATGAGACTGCCCTAAGCACCAAAGAAAAACTAACTAAACTGTCAAATGGCATTGACTTTGAAATCGTAAGCGAAATCAGCAATGCCGACATGGTCTTTTCAATTGGTGGAGATGGGACTTTTCTAAAAACCTCACGATTAACAGATAAACCGATTATAGGCATAAATACAGGAACCTTAGGCTATCTAACTGAAGTCAGCCCGAAAGATTTGAAAAACGCTTTAATAGACATAATTAATGGCAAGTACCATATTGAAGAAAGGATGATGATTGAAGGCAGAATTATCAAATCAAATGGTGAAACTGTTAAAATTCCTGAATCACTGAATGAAATTGCCATTTCAAAAAATACCTTTGGCGTTGTGCGATTTGATGCGATTGTCAATGATAAATTAATCAATTCATATACTGCAGACGGCATACTTGTATGTACCCCAACAGGGTCAACAGCATATAACCTCTCCTGCGGAGGCCCTATAGCAGATCCCACTGCTGAAATTTTAACACTAACACCAATAGCACCACATACCGTGATTAACAGAAGCATCGTACTTTCAAAAAGCTCTACAGTGAAAATTAAAATAACCGAGCTAAGACAAAATTCTCCCGCTTATGCATTATATGATGGAAAACCTATCGAAGTCTACAGCGGAGATATTATTGAAATTAAAAAATCACAAAAAACTACAAAAATAGTCAAATTTGATGATAGAAGTTTCATAGACACAATCAGAGAAAATATTAATTGACAGTAATGCAATCATTGGGACAAATTGCCATACATACCTTGCAGCTTTTGCAAACCTGAGGGTCTCTAACGGAACATGACTCATCTACAATCTGCAAAACATTGTTGGGACAGGCAATTGTGCATTTTTCACAGCTGTCACACTCTTCGGTTTTGATATCTATATGGCAGTCCTCAGCCACTTCCTCTTTTTTGCTGTCTTTTTTATTCCTTTTAAAAAGTGAACCTAAACCCATGTTTATTATTATATCCAATTTGATATAAAAATATAATTAATAGGAAGTTCAAATTGATAATTAAATAACGTGAAATGGAGGTTTTAAATGGGATTATTGGACTTTCTGCTGGGCATATTTGTAGCTGACAGAATCACTACCATCATAATCTTTGCCATAATGTTTTTAGCTATGATCGGCCTTGTAGTCTGTGTTTTCATATTCGATCCAGGCGCTTTAAACGATTCGAATGCAAGCGTAACGGATGACGATTCTCATCACTATGAACTAAAAATCATAACTGATGGAAAATGGGAAGGAAGCGTCTCATCTAAAGATGTCAATATGGATGACATTTCCGGAAAAGGCGATAAGAAAATTGACTTGGGCAATTCAAAGGCCAGCGATATAAATATAGATATTTCAAAATCGGATTCATCCTCAAAGGAACTTACCGTTAAACTATATAGTGACGGAAAAGTGGTTGACAGCGATACTGCTGAAATGCCCGATGAAAAAATTTTAGTTTCCCCTTAATGAGATTGATTTACTTGATCTCATTCATTTAATTTTTAAAAAAAAATAGTGATTAGGTTTAGAATTTCAAACCTAATTCATATGCTTCTTTTAATTTTTCTTTTTGTTCTTCAGCTACAATGCCTGCAGGACCTGCTGAACCTGCATCCACATGGCCAAGAACTTCATAGCCCATAAATGTGAATGGTGAGAATTTGGTAAGTTCAATGTAGTCTGCATAAGTTCCTTCAGGCTGATTTTCAGTAAATATCAATGCAGCTTTTCCGGATAGGCTTTTATCTGGATTTTGACCGATTGCATAGAATCTGTCAATTATTAATTTACCTTGAGCGGACATTTGTCCGTAATAGATTGGTGTTGAAAATATTACCCCATCGGCAGCGACAAGCTCATCAATGATTTTGTTTCCGTCATCTGCCCTTATACATTCAGGATTTTCTGCACAGTGCATGCATGCCTTACATGGAGCGATATCACATTTTTCCAGGTAGAACTTTTCTACTTCTCCACCATTTTCTTCAATTCCTTTTATCATTTCATCCATCAATACGTCACAGTTTCCTCCTACACGAGGACTTGCTTGAAGTGCTATAATTTTCATTTTTTTACTACTCTCCAATATTCGGTAAATAATAATATATATTTTAAACATTATATAGATTAGTACTATGAAACTGTCTAAATCAAAAATAAATACCTATCTAAAATGTCCATTGGAGTTCAAATTTCAATACATTGATGAAATTGAAGTTGAACCGAACAAGTATATGATGTTGGGTTCGGATGTTCATTCAATTGCCGAGAGGTTTTCTGAGGAATTCGGCGATGAACTTTCAGATGTGGATATTGAAAATGAACTGTTTCGCATTTCCCATGATTTAGACATTGAATACGACGTTGAAAATCATATTGAAAATTTGGCATCCTTTTTTAATGAAGTCTTCATTGACAATGACTATAAGCTGTTCAGCCAGGAAGAGTATCTGCATGATGAAACCCACCGCTTTTCAGGCATATGTGACATTATTCTGGAAGATGAAAATGGGGATTTGGTTGTCATTGATTATAAAACTGGAAATTCAAGTTCTTTTTCAAAATATCGTCTGGAGTTATGCTATTACAAGCTGCTGGTTGAGAATGTTTATGAAAAAAATGTCACTAGCGTTGGAGTGTTTTTTACCAAAAACGGTCGTTTAAGATTGCTTGATGTGTGTGATGAAGACAATAAACGCAAGTTTCTTCATTCCCGAGAAATTGATGATGCCATCGATAAATTTTATTTTGTCAGAAATCAAGTAAATCAAGGTAATTTCTATCCCAAAAAACAGTTTTTATGTAAGTTCTGCACATATAAGCACATTTGTGATAAGTATTATTAAAAATTAAGGAATTTTAAAAAAATAAAAAAAAGTGAAGTTATGAGGAGGTTTCCTCAACTTCTTCAAAGTCTACTTTTTCACCTAGGAGTTTAAGTCCTATAAACATCACGACAACACCGATAGGGATTATGATATACCAAGGAATACCTAATCCTGCAGGGATGTATCCGATAAATATTGCTACAAATGCTACAAATATCGCATAGTAGATTTGTGTTTGAACGTGATCAATATGGTTACAGCTGGTACCCATAGATGAAAGAATAGTTGTATCTGAAATTGGAGAACAGTGATCTCCAAAAATAGCTCCTGTCAGTACACCACTTGTACAGACAATTGTAAAGTTCATATCACCTGTACTTACAGCCCAAGCAAGAGGAATTGCCAGAGGCATCAGAATACTCATGGTACCATATGCGGTACCTGTAGCGAATGAAATCAATGCACCCAATATGAAAATCAATGCAGGTACAATAAATTGCGGTAGGGTGTTACTTAAAACTCCGACCAGGTAATCTGCGGTACCAACTTCACCGATTACTCCACCTAATGACCAAGCGAGAAGAAGGATTACACCAGTGATAACGATGGTTTTCATACCTCCAATCCACTCGGAGATGGCATCTTCTATTGTGAGTATTCTTTCACCGACAGCCATGACAATTGCAACGATGGAAGCAAGAAGTGCTGCCTGGAAAAGAGCTACAGATGCATCAGATTGAGACAATGCCTGGAAAATTCCATCAAATGATAATGGAGATGTTTTCATTAAGGTAATTAGAGCCTGATCTTCCCCACCTAAAATGGTGGTGTATCCGCTCCAATAGAAAGCAATCAATGCACCAATAATCAGGGTACCGATTGGAATAATAGCATTCCATACAGATAACTTGATTCCTTCAACCGGTTTGACCTCATCAAAACCAGGAGCATCAGGAACAATAATCTCTTCGTCTTCTTTTCTAGCACGAGCTTTTTGTTCTGCCTTTTTCATTGGACCGAATTCATATAAGGTTAAAGCAGATATTACAATGAAAAGCAAGATGAAAATGTTATAGAACCTATATGGTATAGTCTGTAAAAATATTCCAAATCCAGTTACGTTAGTTACTCCAACAGATTTAAAACCGGCAGCAATTAAACTGATTTCCAAACCAATCCAAGTTGAAATAATTGCAATACCAGCTACAGGAGCAGCAGTTGCGTCAACCACAAATGCTAATTTTTCTCTAGATACTTTAAGTTTATCCATTACTGGCCTCATAATCGGACCAACAATCAATGAATTTGCATAATCGTCAAAGAATACACATAATCCTAAAACCCAAGTGAATAATTGAGCTTTTCTAGGAGTGTCCGCTCTTTTAGCGAATGCATCCGCAAGAGCTTTTGCACCACCCATTTTTGTCACTAACTGAATTATACCACCAATAAGCAAACATTGAAGGATAATACCCGCATTCCAAGGGTCAGCCATACATGAGATGATTTGTGAACCCATCTGCAGGAATGCATTGATTATAGTGGAAATAATATTCAAATCGTTAGAACATAGCATGAATTCCCCAACAAATACACCGATAAACAAGGAAAGAATTGTTTCCTTTGTTATGAATGCTAAGGCAATAGCAACCAGTGGAGGTAATAATGTTAAGATACCGAATCTTACTGAATTATCCGCATCTGCTGGTGTTGTGGAAATCCATAATGACAAAACAAAAAGGAGTATAATAGAAACAGCTGCAATTAATCCTAATTTCATTTTTTCATTCATTTATTATCACACCATTTTCCTATACATCAATTAAAATAGTTATTATTTTAAATTGTAAGTTAATTTAGAGTTAACTTAAATATGTACATTTTTATATTGTAATTTATAGTATAAATATATTTAATTGTAAAAATAATTAAAAATCAATGAATGCGATTTAAAAATTAAATTTCAACAAGAAAAAAAGATAAAAAATTTAACAAATATTATCAAAAGTAATACTATTTACATATAATCATTTATTAATGTAATTAATTATTTCCCTTGCACATTCATCATCGCCGAATTTTTTAAATAACTCAGGCAAATTTCCTTTGGACTTGAATTTCCGTGACGTTAGAAATAATTTTCAAAGTCAGTATAGTCAACAATGTCCAATGATACTTCTGCCAGAAATGCAGAGGCGAGAGTTTAAGAATTCAAAGCCCTATAACCGTAATGGTCCTTTAGAATCTCTTCAACATCAAGGGCATTTTCACTTAAAAACACCTTTTGAGTTTATCTTTTTTGGTTATAATTTTTGTATTATCCATATTAATGCCAGGAATGTTTAAATTTGATTAAATCTATATTAACTTTAATTATATATAACTTATTCAGTTATAAATTTTGTTTTGACTAAAAATATGAGTAAAATCTAGTTATTGCTAAAACAAAGTAATATTTTAAGTTTTTGCTAAAAAAGATTAAGGAGAAAAAATAATTTATAATAACCTACATAATTATCAACATGAAAATATTAGTTATCGGTGCTGGCGCTGTGGGCATAGGGCTTGCAGCATCAGTTGCATCACAGGGAGCCGAAATTGCAATTTATGCACGAAATGAAACTGCAAAGGCAATAAAAGAAAATGGAATCCAAAGAACAGGTCTTTTCACCCATTATGAAATCGAAAACGTTCCCGTTTTCGAGACTTATGAAGAAATTCCTAAAAATACCTATGATTACATATTCATCACATCAAAGACAACTGCAAATGAGGACATCACCTACAATCTAGGCCAACACATGGATATCCTAAAAGACACAACAAAGATTATAATCTTTCAGAACGGATTTGGAAATGATGAGATCTACCTGAAACACTTCACAAAAAAGCAGGTTTTCTCAGCACGGGTGATTACAGGATTTACAAGGCCTGAAAGACACATCAGTGAAGTTACCGTCTACACAGAACCGATACTTTTGGGATCCCTACAAAAGGAAAATCCAGACTGTTTGCAGGAAATCGCTGATTTGATAACCTCTTCGGGAATAAACTGTGAGCTTACAGATGAAGTCGACAAGTATCTCTGGGCAAAGATGCTGTACAACTGCACATTGAATCCCCTTGGGGCAATACTTGACGTTACATATGGTCAGCTTACCGAAAACCCATATACCCTTGAATTGATGGACAATGTTATAGACGAAATCTTTGAAGTCATCGATGCAAGCGATTATGAGACACTATGGCATAGTTCAGAGGAATATAAAGATATATTCTATTCAAAACTCATTCCAGACACTTATAATCATTATTCATCAACACACCAGGACATCCAAAGGAAAATAAAAACCGAAATCGACTCTTTTAATGGCAAGGTTATTCAACTGGGCAATGCCAATAACGTTAATGTAGACACCAATAAAATAATATATAACCTGATAAAAGCCATTGAAAGTACGTTTAAAAACTAAAAGTTTATATATGTTGAGAAGTAAAATAGTATTGTTCATATTGTTATGTACTATTTTTTTATAATATGAACAATGGTGATGGTTGAAATGAGCATTCGTTTGTATTCCTTTAGTGGTGTTTAGGAAGAGAATGTTCATTTGTTTTAAAAAACTTATTTTTTATAACTTTATTGTGTGATACTATGAGTGAACTTAAACAATTAATTGAAAAATATATTGAACTTGAAGATAACTTTGATGAAGATAATGAAGAACAGGCACAGGAATTACATGATTTGGGCCATGAAATAGACCATGCTGTCTATCATGAGGAATTTGTAATTGTCTACAATGCAGATACTGAAGATGAGGAAGTCGTCGCTTTAATAATCAGTGCAGAAGAGGATGAAGCCGAAGAATTCTTTATTCCAGTATATACCTCAGAAGAGGAAGCTCAAAAAGCCATCGAAACATTCATCGATGAATATGGTGAAAACAACTTTGCATGCGATAAAGCCGTTGGAAATGCCATTGTTGAGGCATACTCAGATGACGAAGAGTTTTTAGGTCTGGCCGTTGATGCTCCACAATGTGATTTTGTTATTTTTGCTGAAAGCGTACACGACTGCAGTGAATAAACATGAAACTTAAAGATTACCAGGACTATCAGGAAAAAAACATTAAGGCATCCAAAAGCCAGCTGAAAGAATACATACAAATCTATGCTGACATGGCAAAAAAGCTTAAAAACGAAGATGCAGTTGAGCTTGATGCTGTTAAAAAAAATATCAGGGACACATATCCGGATGAAATCTATTTTACATTAACTGATGAGAAGGGAGATTTCGTTAAATTAACAATTACAGAATCAAGCAAAGAGTATATTATTCCAATTTTTACAGATATGAGAGAATATGCTCTTGGAAGTGCCAAAATATCCAAATTATTCCTGGATAAGCTTGACTTGGAAATGATTACTCCTGATGACATTAGCCAATTGGCAGAGAATGATGAGTATTTCCAGGGTTTTGTTATAAATCCGCATTCACAGAACTTTAATATGGACCGGAACGGTGAGTTCTAATGTATATATGCCCTACTCTTGGTGAGGATCATGAAAAGGATTTTCTTGTAACCGGTAATCTTGATGACTTTAGAATAATAGTTTTTTCTTCACTTGAAGATTATGAGAAAGGATTTGAATATTTGAAATTAACTGATTACCAGCCCACTGAAGTTTCCGATGAGCTGTTTCATGAACTGGCTTTAAAAGATGATTCCTTCAGCGGTCTGATTTTAAATATCCATTCTGACAAAAAAATAATATCAAAAGAAGAATTACTCTGATTCTTCTTCTAGTTCTTCTTCAGGATTTTCACTTTGATAATATTTGTACCTGTATGACATTTTAAAACCGGACATTACCTCACGTTTTGGTCTTTTTTTGCGTTTGATGTTTGGTCCGTTCATGTCTTTGAATTTTTCCTGGTGTGGTTTTACTAGGTTTTTATTTTCTCTTTTGTATTGTGAAATCCTATGCCTTGAATGTGGTGCTTTATACATTCTTTTTCGAAGCAATCGACGACTTGTTGTGAGTCTTCTTATCAATATAATCACTTATCTTCTGTTGAGGTTTTTGGTAGCTGATTTATCCAGAGTAGCTTGAATTTCATCAATTCTTTCAACTACTACTTTTATTGCCTGTTCACCTTGACGTGTAGGATTAATCCCTTGTTCAACAAGTAATGCATCCCTAATATCTCTTAATCTGTCAATTGAATCAATTTTCATTATAGTACTGTAAAACATTAACTGTCCTCCTAGTTAATTTAAATTATGATTAAACTATTAAAAATATTTTATGTATGTTAAAAAATATATTAGTTATTATGTTTGAAAAACAATGCATAATTTATCTTGCCGGAGGTTGCTTTTGGGGTGTTGAGGCATTTATTTCCAGATTGAAGGGAGTTAACAATACTGAAGTCGGCTATGCTAACGGCAATGATTTGGCTCCAACCTATGAAAAAGTATGCACAGGTAAAACCATGCACGCGGAAACCGTTAAGGTCACATACAATCCCAATATCATCACTTTAGAAAATCTATTGGAAGATTTTTTCAAAATCATCGATCCTCATTCAATGAATCGTCAGGGAGCTGATGTTGGAACACAGTACCGTACAGGCATCTATTGGCAGGATCCAAATGACAGACATAAGGTTTTGGATTTTTTAAAATCAAAGCAAAGAGAATCATCTCAAAGGATTGTTGTTGAGGCCCATGAGATTCATAATTTCTATCCCGCCGAAGAGTATCATCAAAAATACCTTGAGAAAAACCCGCAGGGCTACTGCCATGTTGATTTAAATTTAATAGACAATGATGAATTCGACCACTTGACTTCACAAGAGTACAAAATAACACAGCTTTCTATGACAGAACCGCCATTCACCGGAAAGTACAATGATTTTTTTGAAGATGGTGTATATGTAGATGTTGTTGATGGTGAAGTTTTGTTTTCCTCAGAAGATAAAATCAAATCCAACTGCGGCTGGCCTTCATTTTCAAAACCCATTAACCCGGATGCAATAACCATGAATCGTGATTTTTCCCATGGCCATACTCGCATAGAAGTGAGAAGCCGAAAAGCAAATTCACATCTGGGACACGTCTTCAGTGACGGACCTGGAGGCACAAAAAGATACTGCATCAATTCCGCAGCTTTAAAATTCATACCCAAAGATAAATATTAAAAACAACAGATATGATTACAATGAAACTAGAAGAAATAACTAATCCGGAATTCAAAAACATGATAAATCTTGCATATATGCAGGGTGAAAACAATAATATTGAAGCGATTGAAAAAATAGAAGCTGATATGAAAGAATACATTAAGGATAATGTATTTATAATATCAATCGAAGATGCCCAACCCGTTAAGATACCTTACGGCAATAATGATGAATATATTGTACCTATTTTCACCGACCAGAGGGAATACACCCTTGGAATGCAGTACTTCTCATTGAATGTGATGGATGAAAACAAGGATTACATTATTGAAAAACTGGATTACTTTAAAAAATTAAAAGATGATCCTAATTTCTTAGGATATCTAGTAAACATTAGTAGCGTAAGCTATATCATCAACACAAGCCTACTCTAAAAACTCTTTTTTAATATCTTCAACTATTTCCTTGAATCTTTTTGAAACCTCATCGTCCGGGTCAAGAACTGAAATGGTTGCGTCTTTATTTGGAGATTCTGAAACGCTTTCCTTAATAGGCAAATCACCAAGGTAAGTGATTTCCATTTCTTCGGCAAATGTCTTGCCGTTGCCTTTGCCAAAAATGTGGAGTTTCTCATCACAGTGAGGACAGATGTAGTAGGCCATGTTTTCAACTAGACCTATGTTTTTGATGTTCATCATCTCAACCATCTTTACGCATTTGAGTACGTCTTCCTGTGAAACAACATTTGGTGTGGTAACCATCAATACCAAATCCGCTTCAGGAATTGTCTGAAGAACTGTTAAAGGTTCATCTCCGGTACCCGGAGGATTGTCAATTACTAAAAAGTCAAGTTTGCCCCAATGACAATCTGAAACCAACTGCTTGATTGCACCGGTTTTTTGAGGTCCTCTCCAGATGATTGGCCTGTCAAGACTGTCAATTAGGAATGCCATTGACATTACCTTTAAGCCGCTTTCGGTTTCAACAGGGAAAATTGAATGCTGATACTCTTTTTTCTGGTTTTCAATGAATTCCTTCTGTTCTTCTTCAGGCAAACTGGTATCCAAACCTGCTTCCACAATGTTTTTAAAAGCATCAAACTGATATTGATTGAACTGCTCTTCAAGCATTTCGATACCGAGCATTTTAGGGATGTTTGGGCCATGGATATCTGCATCCAATATACCTGTTTTATAGCCCATTACCTGTAAAGTCTCTGCAATGTTGGCTGCAACAGTTGATTTTCCAACTCCTCCCTTTCCACTCATTACAACGATTTTATGTTTGATTTGACTTAAATTCTTAGCTAATCTTATTTCCTGCTGCATCATCTGCATTTGCTGTTCCGGAGTCATCTGACCCCCATGACCGTGATGTCCGTGTCCATGTTCTGCCATACAAATCTCCTCCTATGTAAATTTTTTGCTGACTTCTTCAACTGCAAGAATCAATGGATCTGTAACCATTGAAACCGGCGGTGCGTAAGCAAATTCCATATTGCTTAAATCAAAGCAGGTAAGGCCTTCTGTAATTGCCAATGTCATTGTATCGATTCTTTCAGCAACCCTTTCCTCCGCAATGATTTGACAGCCAATAATAGTTCCATTCCCATCACAAATAACTTTGATATCCATCGGTTTTGCATTAGGATAGTAGCGTGCCCTTGTAAGAGCTTCAACCTTTTGAACAACCGGTCTGATACGATTCTGTTGTGCAAAGCTTGTGGTGTATCCTACCGCACCAAATTCCAGTTTACCAACTTTTGAAACCATGGAGTTCAAAACTGGATTAAATCTTGATTTTTTACCGCAGATTGTACGAGCCAAGGTTTTGGACTGTCTGACTGCAGTAGTACCCAATTGTGAAATTGTATTGGAACCTAAAATCAAATCTTTGGATTCTACACAATCTCCAACAGCATAAACATCTTCTACTGAAGTTTCCATTCTGTCGTTGACAAGTATTGCCCATCTTCCGATTTCACAGCCTGCCATACGGGCCAAATCCAATTCCGCCCTGACACCGGTTGCCATAATGACCATATCCGCATCATAGAGATCTTCATCTCCAAAGCATGCCTTTTCGACTTTGCCGTCACCCAATAATTTGGTAATCGGTTTTCCCAAAACAACCTGAATTCCTTCCATTTCCAAGTATTTGACCAATATGTCTGACATGTCCTTGTCAAGTGATCTTGGAACTATTTGAGGCAACATTTCACTTAAGATAACGTTTAAACCTTGTTTTTTCAAAGCAAAAGCAATTTCAATACCAATTAAACCTGCACCTGTGACAATGGCACTTTTTGCATCCTTCATTGCTTCCTGTACCCTCATACCATCATCGATATTGCGGATTCTGAATACTCCATCCAAATCCACTCCCTGCATTGGAGGGACGAAAGGATTTCCTCCGGTTGCAAATACTAATTTATCATAATTTAAAACATTTTCCTTACCTTCTTTTTGATAGGTAACAGTTTTTTTACCTGAATCAACTGCAGTTACTTCTGCTTCGACAATAACATCAATATTTTTGTTTTTATAATCTTCATGAGTTCTCATTACGATATCATCAAATGATTTAATTGTACCTGACAGTACATAAGGAATAGCACATGGAGAATATGCAACTTTATCATCACGAGTGATAACTGTAATTTCAATATCTTCATTCAACTTACGAATATTTGAAGCTGTAGAGATTCCTCCAGCTCCACCACCTATAATAACAACTTTCATTTTAACAAAACCATCTATGATTTATACAAAATTATATCTATTTAAAAAGATATAAAAAGATTAAGGTTATTTAAATGAAAGAAATAGAATTTAATTTAGATGAAAATCCATTCATTAACTTTCAATCAGCCAGATATATGATGTCTGCAAGAGTTGATGTTAAAAAATTATGGAACTACTGTAAAAATAATGATAAATCTTTTTTTGTTTTAACACTGGGCTGTATGATTAATGCCACCAATTCAGTGCCAAAAATGAAATACAGAATTTTAGATGGAAAAGTTTTTGA
The DNA here is from genome assembly GCF_045120835.1 of Methanobrevibacter sp. Lineage (GTDB taxonomy): Archaea > Methanobacteriota > Methanobacteria > Methanobacteriales > Methanobacteriaceae > Methanocatella. The sequence goes on along the minus strand of NZ_JBGVFE010000096.1, from coordinate 1,709 downwards.
GTTTGAATATCTTGAAGGTGTATGTCCAATAATGGATGAGGGACAAGACATATATAAGGAAATGCGTGTTAGAATACCTCAGGAGTTTGACAATATTCTAGATTGGCATGAATATGTCAAAAAACTATCAGAGGATATTTTAAAAGGCAGAAAAGATGGTTTTTCTCTGGAAATGGAAAAGCGTGACTTTACAAACATTGCCAATTTTTCATGCATCCCCTGGGTTGATTTTGATGCCGTTTCATCTTGTGCATTGAGGAATATACAGATACAGCCATTAATCACTTGGGGAAAAGTCAATGATGACTATGAGATGAGTGTTTCGATAACCGTTTCACATATATTCGTCAATGGAAGCGACCTTGGATATTTCTATGAGAATCTGCAAAAGGAGCTGGATTTATTTGAATAATGTATGATTACATACATTCAATTTCATCAATTATTTTCTGCAGATATCTCTTTTTCAAAACAAATTCACGTCTGTTTGCCAATCTATCGCTGTTTGGCTGAGGCACTTTTTCATCCAATCTTGAAGCGCCCAGATATCGTGTATCTCCTTCTCTCAATTTATGGGCTTCACCGTTATCGATAGCCTTCTTGATTGTATAATAATCCTTAAAAAGAATGTCAAAATCATTGCTCAGATAATATATCTCCAAATCCGTTATTGTGCCTGTTTCATCATACCATACAATCAGCAATGATTCCTTTTTAAACAACTGGGAAAAGGAAATCAAGTCAAAATAATCCAAATCTGCAATTTTAAACTTATCTGAAGGATAACGTTTACCGCAGACTTTGGTTGAATATTTCAATGGTGCTATAAAAAAAGTTGCTGATTCATTCAAGGTAACCTCTTCAATGTCTTTTCCAATCAGGTCCTCAAATGAATCCATGTTAATCTAGTCTCTATCCAATGCAGGAATTCCAGTAATTCTCAAACCACCATAATGGGATTTGTATTTGATATTTAATCCTATTAATAATGGAGTGATCTTTTCTATGATTCTTGACTTTTCCAGAATGCCGCAGTCGATTGTTTTTATTCCAGGTATCTTGTCAATTATTTCTGCAGCTGTTGCCTTAGCATCTGCATCATCGCCTGCAATCAGACAGTCACAGTCGATTTCTTCCGGAATGTTTGCCAAGTGTGAATTTGATATATTACAGAATGCACAGATTACCTTTGCACCGGTTCCTTCCAAAATGGATGCTGTTCTCTCAGCAGCGGACCCTTCCATAAGGTCAATGAAACGGAATGGTTTTCCACCGATTGCAGTTTCCAATGGTACTGTTGCATCCATTACTATTTTATCAGCACAAAATTCCTTGATTCCTTCAATTGTTGGCTTTTGAGCTGCCAGCGGTACAGTGATTATCAGCACATCACCATTTTTTGCAGCATCCTCATTGGCCATACCAACCATATTGGACAAGTCATAATCTGCCAAATCTTCCTTGGCCTTTGCAACTACATCCAATGCTTTTTCTTCTTTTCTAGAACCAACAATTACATCTACTCCTGCAATTGCTAATCTTTCAGCGATTCCAAGTCCCTGAGGACCGGTTCCTCCAATTATACTAACTTTCATTCTATCACCTATTTTTTGTCATATAATAATCCGCCAACGAAAATTAAATATTCAGGCAGTTTACCTTCCTCGGCATATTTAATTTCGTATCCGAACATGTCTTCGATTGTCTTA